>NZ_AUNC01000068.1:0-389 GCF_000714555.1 Thalassospira permensis NBRC 106175
CGTGCGCCGATGGCCATAGAGGCCGCATCGTCACGCGCATTCATTACGCGTTTACCGGATGACAGTTTTGCAAGTGAGTTTGTTGCCGAAGCGTCAGACGCAACGAGGTTGCGATGAGCGACGTTTGCGGCATAGTTGGAAATAACACCAAGACCCATGGTCTTTAACTCCTACGTGGATTGTTAAGTGTTCAGCGTAATGCCGAATTTTTGAGATGCCTTCCTAGCATCTCTGCTTCTTCTGCGTGCATTAACCTGCAGTTAGAAGATTTTTTGCGTGTAAGTGGTTCCACGTAAGACGTAAAGTAAATAATTGTTTATGTTATGAGAATTCATGAAAATAGAAAAAACCCCGAAGATTTCTCTCGGGGCTTTTCTCGTGCAGGTTTG
>NZ_AUNC01000069.1:0-253 GCF_000714555.1 Thalassospira permensis NBRC 106175
ATTTGCGGTTGTCGCCGCCGAGGTCAAAAACCTCGCCAACCAGACCGAAAAGGCGACCGAAGAAATTGCCGGTCAGATTTCCGGCATCCAGAAAGCAACCGGGGAATCCGTTACCGCCATCGAGGATATCGGTCGTATCATCGAAAACATCAACGAGATTGCCACCACCATTTCGGCCGCGGTCGAGGAACAGGGTGCGGCAACCGACGAGATCACGCGCAACGTGCGCAGTGCGGCTGATCGCACCCGCACC
>NZ_AUNC01000070.1:0-243 GCF_000714555.1 Thalassospira permensis NBRC 106175
TGGCTGGCAGGATCGGTTGTCAGTGGGCCGATGGTGCGTTCGGACATGCCGAAAGGGCGGTCATCGATGGCGGGAGTTGTGTGTCTGCCATGCGGCAACGTGTGGCCCTTGGGGTGAGGTGCATTTGCGGCGTCAACCGAGGGCGGCGGGTGCTTGTTCGGGGCAGCAGGGTCCGTCCGGGGTGCAGTTGGTGGCGTTTGGCAATGCCGGGGGCAACGGGCTTGGCTTGGCGGGATTGGATCG
>NZ_AUNC01000071.1:0-144965 GCF_000714555.1 Thalassospira permensis NBRC 106175
CTACCAACTGAGCTATGCCGGATTAGTGGAGGCGCGAGCCGGAATCGAACCGGCGTGCAAGGATTTGCAGTCCTCTGCGTAACCACTCCGCCATCGCGCCTTCGCGTTGGCTGGCCGGTGTATAGCCCTATCGAATACAGGCCGTCAAGCACCCAATTTTAGATTTTTAAACAGAAAACAATCTGAAGATCGCCAACAAACAATTTGTGCGCGGATAAATCCATTCTGGATATGTTTTCAATATGTTTTCGCGAATAATTGCCGCTCTGCCGTTGATCCGTTGTTGTCAGTTGCCCATGTGCTGACTATAAACAGGGCAACATCTGTGACGTGGTTTTGGGGACAAAGACCGGTTGCAGGCTTTTTCTCGCGAGAATTTTCAGGTCAGATAAACATGGATTACCAAATCGCGCGCCATAACATGGTGGAAAATCAGGTTCGGACCAACAAGGTTACCGATCCCTTGGTCATCGCTGCGATGGAGGAGGTTCCACGCGAGCTGTTCCTGCCGGAAGGCAAGCGTGGCATTGCCTATGTCGATGAAGATATTCCTGTCGGAAATGGCCGATATGCGATGGAGCCGATGGTAATCGCACGCATGATGCAGTCTGCCGAGATTGCACGTAGCGACGTCGCGCTGGTGATTGGCGCAGGCTATGGCTATACGGGAGCAGTTCTTTCGCGCGTTGCCGAAACCGTGGTTGCGGTTGAAAGCGATAAGGAAATGGCATCCATCGCTGAAAAGACATTCCAGGCGCACAGCTATGACAATGTCATCGTGGTGGAAGGCAATCTTGCCGAGGGTTACGCCAAGCAGTCGCCGTATAATGTGATCGTCTTTGACGGTGCGGTTGCCGAAGTTCCTGCCAACATTCTTGATCAGCTTTCCGAGGGGGGGCGTTTGCTGGTTGTCGTTCGGGCACCTGGCAAGGTTGGTGTTGCGCGTCTTTACGAACGTGAAAACGGGGTCGTTGGGCATCGTGATCTGTTCGATGCCAACATTCCCTATCTTCCCGGGTTCGAACCGGCAGAAAGTTTCGTGTTCTGATATGATTTTGTTTTGCCCGGGGAAAACTCCGGGCAAAATTTTATGTAAACCGGTTCAGCAACCCGATCAGGAAAATAGAGCAGGTAAGCAGGTAAGCAGGTAAATGGTGCGCGATCTTCGATGCAGCGAACTGGCATCAAGTCTTGAAGGAAACAATCCCCTCGTACTTGTTGATGTGCGCGAAGATTGGGAATTGGAGATTTGCGCAATCGCGGGCGCGATCCATATACCTTTGGGCGAATTGGCGGACCGGGCAGGGGAACTTGCCCCCGAAAAACCGGTCGCACTTCTTTGCCATCATGGCGTTCGCAGTCGCCATGCCGCAATGCTGCTTGAGGATCGCGGATTTAAAGATGTTTTTAATGTTGCTGGCGGTATAGATGTCTGGGCGTTGGAAATCGACCCGGATATGACACGTTACGATTGATAATTTGATGGCGAAAAGGTCGGCATTTTTATTTTTTCTCAAACAAATGCCTCTTTTGTTGGAAAATATTCGTTCCGTCGTTACCATATGCGAAACTGCGCCGGGGTCGGGACTTGGTGTAGGATCTTACAAGGGTAGATAAATGTTAAAACGGTTCTTGCTGACCTGCAGTATTCTGGCCACTGGTGGCATCGTTGCCAATGGGGCCTCTGCAGAGAGCCTTGAAGAAGCTTTGATCAAGGCATATCAAAGCAACCCGACGCTGGAATCCGGTCGTGCGTCGCTTCGTGCCACGGATGAACAGGTTTCGCAGGCGCTGTCAAACTGGCGCCCGAACGTTTCGCTTTCGGGCGAAGCTGGCTTCCGGGACTTGGATACCGATCAAAATGGTACCGAAACGGACAATAGCCTGACGCCTTATACTGTCGGTGCAGAAGTTGTTCAGCCTCTCTATCGTGGTGGTCGTACCGTTGCTGAAACTGATCGGGCGGAAGCGCGTATCCGTGCGGCACGTGCGGCCCTGCGTTCTTCAGAACAGGATGTGCTGCTGCAGGTTGCAACGGCCTATTTCAACGTTTTGCGTGATACGGCAGTTGTCGAACTTAATCAGAATAACGTCCGCGTGCTTGAACGTCAGCTTGAAGCAACGCGTGACCGCTTCTCGGTTGGTGAAGTGACACGTACCGACGTCTCACAGGCCGAAGCCCGTCTTGCCGGTTCCAAGGCAGACCTGATCTCAGCCCAGGGTAACCTTGCCAATACCCGTGCCCAGTACGAGCGTCTGGTGGGTAACAAGCCTGATAATCTTGAAATTCCGAATCCGCTGTCGGGGCTTCCGACCAGTGTTACGGATGTTCTGGCGATTGCCCAGGAACAGCATCCTGATGTGGTTCAGGCCCAGTATACCGAAGATGCGGCAAAGTCTGACATCCGGCTGAGCGAAGGGTCGCTTTATCCGGAAGTCAATCTGAGTGCCGGTGTGCAGCGCGCTTACGAAGCCTCGCAGGAGGATCTGACCTCGGACAGTGCAGAAATACTCGCACAGGTCACCGTTCCGCTTTATCAGAAAGGTGCGGTTTATTCATCTGTTCGTGCGGCCAAGCAAACAGCCGGTCAGGCCCGGGTTCAGGTTGATGAGGCCCGTCGCGCCGTGATTGAAAATGCAACCAGTTCCTGGGAAACCCTCGTGACGGCACGTGCGAGCATCGAATCCCAGCAGGCGCAGGTATCATCTGCCGAGGTCGCTCTTGATGGAGTGCAGCGCGAAGCTTCTGTTGGTTCGCGTACCGTCCTTGACGTTCTAGATCAGGAACAGGAACTGCTTCAGGCACGTGTGAACCTTGTTGGTTCGCGCCGTGACGCAGCGGTTGCCGAATTCCAGGTCAAGGCGGCGATGGGAGCCTTGAATGCGCAGGTTCTCGGCCTTCCGGTCGAAATTTATGACACTGAATCCAACTATAACAAAGTCAAGGATCAGTGGTGGGGAACGGATTGACCTGATTGCTGACAGGGCCTTTGGGCCCTGTCAGACCTTGGGGAAGGGTCGGTTCGGTAATGAAATCTAGTGCGGAAGATAAAAAATGAGTGACGGGCAACAAGAACCTTCAATGGAGGACATCCTCCAGTCCATCCGCAAGATTCTTGCTGATGAAGGGGATGATGACAAGAAACAGGCCGCTCCTGAACCAGAACCGATGCCGGAACCAGAACCCGAACCGGAAATTGAAGAAGAGATCGACGAGCTCGAACTTGATGAAGAGCCCGAAGAACTTGAATTCGATGAAGAACCGGAAGAGCTTGAGCTTGACGAGCCCGAAGAAGAGCTCGAACTCGACGATATGCTCGATTTCGATGAAACCCCGGAAGAAGACGAATTCGAAGAACCTGAACCCGATCTGATGGATGACTTCGACGAACCGGAACCCGAACCGGCAATGCCGACGGTCTACGAGGACGACGAAGATGACGAGCCGCTGATTTCCCGTGCTACCGAAAACACGGCAACCGGAACCATCTCGGATTTGGCGCAAGCCGTTGCAAAGAAACGTGCCGTCGCCCTTGGCCTTAACGCTGGTCATATCACGCTTGAAGACCTTGTGCGCGATATGCTGCGTCCGTTGCTTAAGGAATGGCTTGACGAAAACCTTCCCTATATGATCGAACGCCTTGTGAAAAAGGAAATCGAGCGGATTGTGAACCGCGCCGAAGACCTGTAGGCGAGCCGAAATATGATTTACAGCGGCGCGCCAACGGTGCGCCGCTTTTTCTTTGTACAGTGATAAAACCCGCAGCGGATCAAAAGACCATGTTGGAGAAGACATATAGCCCGGCCGACGTTGAAGGCAGACTTTACGATAAATGGGAAAAATCGGGGGCGTTTGCCGCCGATCCGGCATCAGGTGCAAATCCCTATGTCATCATGATGCCGCCGCCCAACGTAACCGGCAGCCTCCATATGGGGCATGCACTGACCTTTACGCTTCAGGATATTCTGGTGCGCTATAACCGGATGTCGGGCAAGGATACGCTGTGGCAGCCCGGTACCGACCATGCCGGTATCGCGACACAGATGGTCGTTGAACGCCAGCTTGGCGAACAAAACGTGACGCGTCATGACCTTGGCCGCGAAAAGTTCATCGAAAAAGTCTGGGAATGGAAAGAAAAATCCGGCGGCACTATCACCAATCAGCTTCGCCGTCTGGGCGCATCACCAGATTGGCCACGTGAACGCTTTACCATGGACGATGGTCTGTCGGCTGCTGTTCGCAAGGTATTCGTTACCCTGCACAAACAGGGACTTATTTACCGTGACAAGCGTCTGGTCAACTGGGACCCGAAACTTCTGACCGCGATTTCCGATCTTGAAGTCGTTCAGAAAGAAGTCAAAGGCCATTACTGGCACTTCAAATACCCGATCGAGGGCAAGGAAGGCGAGTTCATCACCGTTGCGACCACGCGTCCGGAAACCATGTTGGGCGATACCGGTGTTGCGGTTCATCCTGATGATGAACGTTACAAGGATCTGATTGGTCAGTATTGCATTCTGCCAATCGTGGGACGCCGAATCAAAATCGTTGCTGATGAATATGCCGATCCTGAAAAGGGATCGGGTGCCGTTAAAATCACCCCAGCGCATGATTTCAACGACTTTGAAGTCGGCAAACGCAATGATCTCGAAAAAATCAACATCATGGATGATCATGCGCGCATCAATGATGACGCGCCGGAAGAATATCGTGGTCTGGATCGGTTCAAGGCACGCGAACTGATCGTTGGCAAAATGGAAGAACTCGGTCTGCTTGAAAAGATCGAAGACACCGTTCACATGGTGCCTTACGGCGACCGTTCAAACGTCGTGATCGAGCCGTACCTGACCGATCAGTGGTTTGTGAATGCCGAAGTTCTGGCCAAACCGGCGACCGAGGCAGTTGAAGACGGTCGTATCAAATTTGTGCCCAAGAACTGGGAAAACACCTATTTTGAATGGATGCGCAATATCCAGCCATGGTGCATATCGCGTCAGCTTTGGTGGGGACATCGCATTCCGGCATGGTTTGGTCCGGACGGTGAAATCTTTGTCGAGGAAACCGAAGAAAAAGCCTTGGCGGCGGCCAAGGCGCATTTCGGCAAGGATGTTGAACTTACCCAGGAAACCGACGTTCTTGATACGTGGTTCTCATCGGCATTATGGCCATTCTCGACCCTTGGCTGGCCGGATAAAACCCCGGAACTGAACAAATACTATCCGGGTGATGTGCTGGTTACCGGTTTTGACATCATCTTCTTCTGGGTTGCCCGCATGATCATGATGGGCATGCATTTCATGGACGGTAAAGTTCCGTTCAAGGATGTCTATATCCATGCGCTGGTCCGTGATGAACATGGTCAGAAGATGTCGAAATCCAAGGGCAACGTGATTGATCCGCTGGAACTGATTGACGAATATGGCTGTGACGCGCTGCGTCTGACCCTGACGGCACTGGCTGCTCAGGGCCGCGATATCAAGCTTGCAGCGTCCCGCGTTGAAGGGTATCGGAACTTCGCGACCAAGCTTTGGAATGCGGCACGTTTCGCTGAAATGAACGAATGCAAACCGGTCGACGGGTTCAATCCTGCCAATGTCAGTTCGACACTGGCACGCTGGATTGTCGGTAAGACCGCCGAGGCGGCAAAAACCGTTTCATCGGGCATCGAAAGCTATCGTTTCAATGATGCCGCGAACGGTGCTTATCAGTTTGTCTGGGGCACTTTCTGCGACTGGTATCTGGAACTGGCAAAACCGGTCCTTATGGGCCAGGACGAAGACGCCAAAGCCGAAATCCGGGCTGTGACTGCATGGGTTCTGGATCAGATTCTTCTGATCCTGCACCCGATCATGCCCTATATCACCGAAGAACTTTGGGAAAAGTCGGCTGATAATCGTGCGACGCTTCTGATGTCGCAGGCTTATCCGAAATTCGACGATGCACTGATTGACCGTGCCGCCGAAGATGAAATCGATCTTGCCATCCGCCTGATCGGTAATATTCGTGGTGTTCGTTCCGAAATGAACGTACCGCCTGCGGCTGAGGTTCCGATCTATCTGGTCGATGCATCCGATGCAATGAAGGCAGCCGTGTCCGCGCAGGAAGCCCAGGTTAAACGTCTGGCACGTGTGGCTGTGGTTGAATTCAAAGGGCAGGGCGATGTTGAAGCCATCGCCAAAGGGGCCATTCAGACCGTCGTTGACGGTGTAACCGTCTTCGTTTCGGTTGCCGATTTCATCAATGTCGTGGCCGAAAAGTCGCGCCTTGAGAAGGAAATCGACGGCAAAACCAAATATATCAAGGGTCAGGAAGGCAAATTGTCGAACGAAAGTTTCGTCAGCCGTGCGCCTGAACATATTGTCGCGACCGAAAAAGCCAAGCTTGAAGAAGCGCGCGATACCCTTGCCAAACTTCAGGAAGCTCACGCCCGCATCGCGGCGATGTAATTCCGGTTGTTGTGATCACGTCAAAGGGCCAGTCCATCGGATTGGCCCTTTTGCGTTTCATTCACTCTGATCTTTGACGAATTTTGAAATTCATCCTCGCCAGAGTTATAGAATCGCATAAATTGGCGACCAACCGTTATCTCGCTATCTGACGCAACTTTATCCCGATGATGGGCCGAACCGTAAAATGCTGATTGAAGAATGCCCTTATATCGAACCGCTTGATGCCTACGGTGCCTTTGCCGGGTTCGCAGACAGTCATTTTCTTGATTCCGGTGACCGGGACCGCTTTGCTTATGTTGTTGCATCGCCGTTGCATAAACTGACTGCCAAGAACGGGCAGGTGAAGCTTGACGGTTTTCCCGTTCCCGGTGATCCGTTCGGGGTTCTTGCCGATCTGATGGCACGCTATCGCGTGGAAGCCGGTCCGGATTTACCCCCGTTTCAGGGCGGGGCTGTCGGTTATTTCGGTTATGAGCTTGCCCAACAGCTCGAAACGCTCCCCCAAGCTCCGCAGGACTGGCTCAACATGCCCGACATAGCGGTTGGCATCTATGACCTTGTCATCGCATTCGATCAGCTTGATCGCCGCATGTGGCTTATTTCGACGGGGATTCCCGAAACATCGCCGACTGCACGGAAAAAACGTGCGGCTGATCGCATCGGGATTATTCGTAAGTACCTTCGGTTTGCACGGCCAATGCTTGAAACGCCCGAAATTCCTCATACGCCAGATATCATGCCGTGGCAGTCGAATTTTGATCGTGTCGGCTACGAAGGTGCCGTGCAGACCGTCGTTGATTACATCCATGCCGGGGATATTTTTCAGGCTAACCTGTCGCAAAGTTTCCGGGCCGAATATGCTTATGATGTCATTCCCAAACGGTTTGACCTTTATCGCCGCCTCAGCCTTGCCAGTCCGGCACCATTCGGGGCTTTCCTGAATTTTGGCGATGTGGCAGTCCTGTCCAATTCGCCCGAGCGGTTTCTGAAGGTCGCGGATGGGCAGGTGGAAACCAGACCGATCAAGGGCACACGCAGGCGCGGGGCCATGCCTGTCGAGGATGCCGAACTCGCACAGGAATTGATGTTATCTGCGAAAGATCGCGCAGAAAATATTATGATTGTTGATCTTCTGCGTAACGATTTATCGAAAGTATGCAAGCCGCATAGCGTAAAGACGCCGCAGATTTGTACGCTTGAGAGTTATGCAAATGTCCATCATTTGGTTTCGACTGTGACCGGGGAATTGCAGGATGGCAAGTCTGCTGTCGATTTGCTAGCAGCCTGTTTCCCGGGCGGTTCGATTACAGGCGCACCAAAAATCCGCGCAATGGAAATCATTACCGAACTTGAAGGATCGACGCGTGGTGCGTATTGCGGAGCAATCGGCTTTATCGGCTTTAATGGCAGCATGGATACCAATATTGCGATCCGAAGCATTTGTGTAAATGGCGGTCGCATGGCGTTCAATGTAGGTGGTGGAATCGTCGCCGATAGCATTCCCGCTGCTGAATATGATGAGACGCTGGTCAAGGCCGCCAAGATATTCGAAGCATTGGGGATCCGGCCCTATGCGGTGTAAGATGGTTGACCTTATGCATTATCATCAACGCACTCATGGACGGATCGGGTTGAAATGATCCTGCTGATCGACAATTACGATTCCTTTGTTTTCAATCTGGCGCGCTATTTCGTGGAGCTTGGACAGAAGGTTGATGTCGTGCGCAATGATCGGATCGATGTTGATGAAGTACGTCGGTTGAATCCCGATGCCATCGTCTTTTCCCCCGGACCATGCGGCCCGGATGAAGCGGGAAACAGTATCGACCTGATTACCAAATTATCCGGCGATTACCCGATGCTGGGGGTCTGCCTGGGGCATCAGTCGATTGCACGGGCATTTGGTGGCGTCGTAAAACGCGCAAATCGGCCGGTACATGGCATGACATCGGCAATTGATCACAATGGTTCGGCACTGTTTAACGGTATCAAATCTCCGCTGACGGTAACGCGCTATCACTCGCTGGTTGTTGATCTTCCGCTGGATGGCACTTTGGTTCAGACCGCGACGGGACCGGACGGCGAAATCATGGCTTTTGCCCATCGGGATCTGCCGATCTTTGGTGTCCAATTCCATCCCGAAGCCGTCTTGACCGAGCAGGGACATGATTTGTTGTCTAACTTCCTTGCCATTGCCGGTGCGACCGTTCCGCGAAAGGCTGCGTCGTGACGAAAGTCTGGCTTAATAGCAATATCATTGGTCAGACGGATGCGCATATTGCCGTCACGGATCGCGGATTGCTGTTGGGAGATGGTTTTTTTGAAACCATGCGGGCCCATAAGGGCAGGGTTGCATGGCTTGAGCGGCATCTTGATCGTTTGACCAGCCATGCCGAATTAATCGGCCTTGATCCGATATTGCTGCCTAATGCCCAAACAGTTGCCGAAGCTATCGCATCGCTTTGTATGGAACTTGGTGGGAATGATGCGGTTATTCGCCTGACCGTTACGCGTGGTAGCGGCCCGCGCGGTTTATTGCCACCCCAGGATTGCCATCCCACGGTTCTTATAACGGCGTCATCCTTTATCAAACCGGCAAAGGATGAGGGATTGATCCTTGCGACGTCAAAACGGGTTCGGCGCAATCCGTGGTCGATTGCAGGCAAGGTCAAAAGCCTTAACTATCTCGACAATATAGCAGCGCGACAGGAAGTCGCCGCTTGTGGCGCGGACGAGGCACTCGTTCTTTCTGTTGATGGTTCTGTCGCGGAAACAACAATCGCCAACCTGTTCGGGATTCGTGACAACACGTTTTATACTGCACCTGCCAATTGCGGAATTCTTGCCGGGTTGGCACGGAAATTCGTCATTGATTGGTGTCGAGATCAGGCGGTTGCCGTCCACGAGGAGTCTATCGATCTGAAAGACCTGCTGTCAATGGATTTGGTTTTTGTCTGTAACGCATTGCAGGGAATAAGGTTTGTTCGCTCGATTGATGGCGTTGCTTTTGACTTTGATCAGGCGAAACACGATCCCGCTATGCAATTGGTGAGTGATTTTGAAAAATCACTATGCCTTGGTATAGATGTTTAACTAAAATTAACTTCAATCGGGCATTTTCGTTTCCCACGCCTTTTGACGGGAATGCACATGACCGCGTCTTCAACAAAATCGGAACTGACCTTAGCAAGGTTCGTTGAAAACCTGCGCAAACACGGGGCCAATGGCAAGCGGTCGATTGTTGCAATTTTGAATATCCCCGTATCCTTGCGCCTTGAACCGCAGGATTATCAGGATATTTCGCGTGATGCATTTCATCATCTGCCTGAAAAGACCCAAGAATATCGTCTTGAAAACGGTATGGTCGCTTTTATTCGTCCATCCAAATCGTTTGGTGAAACCGATACGTTTTTGACCAGTGTGACCGAAACGCTCAAGGACGTTATCCATCGACAGGGTTTGGGCGACATCCCGCAAAAGCTTTGGAACGAATTTTCCTGGCCAGAAGACCGCAAGGCAATGTTTGGTTTGTTGGGGCTTCCTGAAGAAAACCATTTTCCAAACGAAAGCCTGCAACGCTTTGATATGGCCGAAATGCTGCGTTCTGCCATCACTGATGAAGCGGTTTTCGATTCCTGTCGCCGTCAGGCTATTCTGGAATTTCACGACAGCCGTCGCGAAATCCTTGGCCATGAACTTTATTGTTCGCTGGATTATCTGCGTCAGCACCATCTTGCCAGTTTCCTTCTGGAAGGCCCGGGCGAGGTTGAAATCCTGTCGCGCGTGCTTGATGAGAAGGTGATGGATGTCACCAAAAGTCTGGCCCCTCAAATGCTGCCGGATACCTTGCATCTGAATATGATGGTGCAAACGGTATTCAGTGATCGCTTTGCCGAGTTTCTGGGCTCGGAAGACAGTCGTTTTGCTGAAAATCTGGCGATTGAAATCTCGCTTGAAAATGCGATTTCAGATTGGTGGGAATTCGAAGATGCCTGCAATCTGCTGCATTCTGCTGGCGTGCGTGTGGGGCTTGATCGTATCACCTTGCCATCGCTTGAATTCCTGTCGCCTCAAAAGATCAATGTCGATTTCGTCAAGGTGATCTGGGATCAGAACATTATCGGCTCCAAACGGGCTGACGCGACAGACAGGCTTCGCGAATTTGCTTCTGTTTTTGCCGACCGCAACCTGATTCTGACCCGGTGTGACAGTCGCACGGCACTGCGCATGGGCCGAAGCCTTGGTGTGGATGCGTTTCAGGGAAGCTACATCGACGCGCTTTTGGGGAAATACCTGCATAAGGAATGTAAATCGCGTAATACCACTTCGGATCGTAAATGTGCTGTATGTCAGTGGGCACCGCGCGAATTACGCAAAAATGGTTGCGAATTTCATTTCAGGGCTGGAAAAATTCTGGCCGAGATTTGACCTTGTCGCCCTACTACCCGGCAACACAGTGTTTCCACTGACACCCTGTATGGGGGTTTGACAACAATCTTTCCATTTTCTAAAGTGAAGAGGTCTGATCAAGGTGGTCAGGCATGTCGTTGAAACACGGCGCTTATTCTCAGGGCAGGGTGAAATTCCTGACCGGCGGTAATCCTGATTTCAGGGAAGCCCGCGAGCGCCTGCCAAAGCAATTTGGCAGGGTCAGCAGATCCGGTGAGATTCCGGAGCCGACGGTAACAGTCCGGATGGGAGAGGATAAAGCGTGGCGGATAACGGGGGAACCTGTTGTCGTCAGCCTATGACTGGCGTGCGGCTTTGCCGTGCGTGCAGACCTTTCTTTTGATGCCTTGATTCGTAAGCTCCTTAAACGGAGAACCGTTATGAATCAGAGTGTTCATCAGGAACCGGAACTTTCGATCTTTGGCGATCCGATCGCACGTATGGAACGTGCACTTTCGGATTTGCGCAATGGCAAGGGGGTTCTGGTCGTCGATGATGAAGATCGCGAAAATGAAGGCGATCTTATTTTTTCCGCAGAAAATCTGACCAATGAACAGATGGCGATGCTGATCCGCGATTGCAGCGGCATTGTCTGCCTGTGTCTGACCGATGAAATGGCAACTGCACTTGATCTACCGCCGATGGTTGCCAACAACACGTCGAGCATGGGAACCGGTTTTACCGTTTCCATCGAGGCAAAGGTTGGCGTGACCACCGGTGTTTCCGCTGCTGATCGCGTGACTACGGTCAAAACCGCAATTGCCGATGGAGCAAAGCCGGATGACCTTGCCCGTCCGGGGCACGTCTTCCCGCTACGTGCGCGTGCAGGGGGTGTTCTGGAACGTCGCGGTCATACCGAAGGAACGGTTGATCTGATGCGTCTGGCGGGCTTTAAACCGGCAGGTGTTCTTTGCGAAGTCACCAATCCGGACGGCACAATGGCGCGTTTACCGGAACTGATTGCCTACGCACAGCAGCACGACATTGTTGTGATCAGCATCGAAGATATCGTTGCCTATCGCGGCGTTTTACAGCTTGCCGCGGAATAGATATGTCAGACAGGGACCGTCTGGGGGTGAGAGTTTAATCTGACTTTGCGCTTCTTGGGCCCTTGGCGAGCGAGTAGCACGACAAATTTGCGCACTTGGCAAGGCTTGCTTCATGCTTTGCCCAAGCTGAAAGGCAGCAGAGTTTTTCTGCTGCCTTTTGCGTTCGATGACTTTGTATTGCCGGGCCGCGAACGATCCTTGATCAGTCGTCGATCATGCACCAGACCGGGGTGTGATCCGATGCCTTTTCCTTGGCGCGCGGGTCGCGATCAATATCCGATGCGCTGAGCCGGTCGGCTGCGGCCGGAGTCAACAGCAGGTGATCGATGCGAAGCCCGTTATCCTTGTTCCACGCCCCCGCACGGTAATCCCACCAGCTATATTGGTGGCCCTGCGGATTGAAGGTCCGGAATGCGTCGGTGTAGCCCATATTCATCATGGTTCGCAGTTTTTTGCGTTCCACGGTCGAACATAGAACGGTTTCGTGCAGCTTGATCGGGTCGTAAACATCCGAGTCATCCGGCGCGATGTTGTAGTCACCGCCCATAACGGCGGCGTCGCCACTTTCACGGATTTTCTCAAAACGCTTGATCAGGCGATCCAGGAAGTTCAGCTTATATTCGAATTTCTCCGATCCGACCTCGCTTCCCATCGGGACGTAGATCGATGCCACACGAATCGGACGATTTCCCGATATAGTGGCTTCGATATAGCGTGCCTGTTCGTCGTTGTCATTGCCCGGCAGGCCGCGTTCGACATCTTCAATCGGGAATTTTGACAGGATCGCCACCCCATTATAGGTCTTCTGGCCGTGCAGGGCGATGTTATAGCCAAGATCCTCGATTTCCATAGCCGGGAAGCTGTCATCGACAGTTTTGGTTTCCTGAAGCAGGACAACATCGGGCTTTGCGTCGCCAAGCCATTCAAGGATATTGGGCAGGCGAGCCTTGATCGAGTTGACGTTCCATGTGGCGATTTTCATGCGGGCCTCGATGTTCAGGATGAATTTTGCGGCTTTATGCACAGACATAACAGCATTATGTCCAAACAAAAACGAGGTCCGTGAAACACGAACCCCGCTTTATAAATCGTTTTTCCGACGCGGATCAAACCGAGAAACTGGATCCGCAACCGCACGATGATGTTGCGTTTGGATTATTCACACGAAACGCTGCACCAACCAGTTCGCGGACAAAATCGATTTCCGCACCGCCGAGAAGATCAAGCGATACGTCATCAATCACCATTTTCGCGCCGTGATTTTCGAAAATGTGGTCTTCATCGGTCTTGTCGGAATCAAGCGAGAATTCATACTGAAAACCGCTACACCCGCCACCGGAAACCTGAAGACGCAACATCAGGCCTGACTTTCCATCGCTGGCAATCAGTTCCTGAATACGTTTTGCGGCACTTTCGGTCATCTGGACCTGCCGGGCAGTTTCCGTCATTCGACACTCCTTGATGTGCTATCCCGAAATATTCCAGTTACCGGATATTCACGGGCAACCCAACGGGTATATTGACGATCATGGTGGCAACTTTAACACAGCCTGATCGCGTTCCTTAAGGGTCTATTTAGTGTGCATGGCAGAAATGTCAAAACCTGAGAGCAGGGCCACTAAGCGGTTGCTTGCGTTTTGATGCGAAATGTCCCAAAACAGCCACATCAAAATGGTTGTGATAAACCATGAACGAAATTTGCAAAGACCAAAAGTGATGAATGTTTTCAGCCTGTTGAAAAGCGACATCGAGAACCAGATTCTCGCCCTTGAAAAAGACGGCGTTTTGCCCGCTGGCAGCGATACCGCACGTATCACGGTCGAACCGCCGCGCGATGCCGCTCATGGCGATGCCGCGACCAATGCCGCGATGCTGCTTTCCAAGGCTGCGGGGATGAAGCCACGTGATCTGGCAGAAAAGCTTGCCGAAAAACTCGGCACGCTTGATCATATCGAACAGGTCGAGATCGCCGGGCCCGGCTTCATCAATCTACGAATGGCCGATGATTTCTGGCTGTCACAGATCACCGAAGTGCTTGAAAACGGTAAGACCTATGGCAACAGCAATCTTGGTGCAAACACCAAGATGAATGTCGAATATGTCTCGGCCAATCCGACCGGCCCGATGCATGTCGGCCATTGCCGCGGGGCGGTTGTTGGCGATGTTCTGGCAAATCTGCTGGCCAAGGCCGGTTATGACGTGACCAAGGAATATTACATCAACGATGCCGGTGCGCAGGTCGATGTTCTGGCGCGATCCCTGCATCTGCGTTACCGCGAAGCGCTTGGCGAAACCATTGATGAAATTCCGGCTGGTCTTTATCCGGGCGATTATCTGGTGGCACCGGGCAAAAAGCTTGCGGCACGTGATGGCGATAAATGGGTCAAGGCACCCGAAGAAGACTGGCTGGAAGAGTTCCGAGGTTTTGCGATTGTCGAGATGATGGCATTGATCAAGGAAGATCTGCGTCTTCTGGGCGTTGATCACGACGTCTTTACGTCTGAAGCCGGACTTGTTGCCGCAGGCAAGGTGCAGGCCGCGTTCGAGCATCTGGAGAAAAAGGGCGACATTTATGTCGGCGTTCTGGAACCGCCAAAAGGCAAAACGCCCGATGATTGGGAACCGCGCCCGCAGACGCTGTTCCGGGCGACTGAATTTGGTGATGATGTTGACCGCCCTCTGAAAAAGTCGGATGGCAGTTGGACCTATTTTGCGTCCGACATTGCCTATCACTTTGACAAATACGAACGTGGTTTCAACCACATGATCGATATTTTCGGTGCTGATCATGGCGGTTACGTCAAACGTATGAAAGCCGCGACCAAGGCGATTACGGGCGGCGAGGGCGACCTTGATGTCAAGCTTTGCCAATTGGTCAGCCTATTTGACAATGGTGAGCCGGTTAAAATGTCCAAACGTGCCGGAACGTTCGTGACCCTGCGTGATGTGGTTGAACGCGTTGGTAAGGATGTCGTGCGGTTCATCATGTTGACGCGCAAGAACGACGCGACGCTTGATTTTGACTTTGCCAAAGTGACCGAACAGTCCAAAGACAACCCGGTATTTTACGTTCAATACGCCCATGCCCGCGTTAATTCGGTATTCCGTCAGGCGCGCGAAGCGTTCCCTAATCAGGATTTCTCGGATGCGGCACTGGTCGGGGCCGATCTATCGGCTTTGGTGTCGGAAGATGAAAAGATGCTGGTGCGTCGGATGGCTGAATGGCCGCGTATTGTTGAACAGGCCGCCGTTGCACATGAGCCACATCGTATCGCATTCTTCCTGAGCGAAATTGCTGCCGAATTCCACGCCTTGTGGAACAAGGGGCGTGACAATACCGCATTGCGTTTCATCGTTGCCGATGATCTGGCGGTGACGCAGGCGCGCCTTGCCATGATCCGTGCTGCCGCATTGGTTATTGCGTCCGGTCTTGATGTGCTGGGCGTTGACCCGGTCGAGGAGATGTAATCACGATGAACGAAGAACAGGGTTTCGGCCTTAGAGCGGAGCAGCGTTATCAAGGGGCTGGCAAAAAAGCCCCGGGCGGCGGCTTGGCTAAAGGGGTTGGAACCATCGTTCTTGGTCTTGTGATTATTGTTGGTGGTCTGGGCGGGGCCGGTTACTGGTTATATAATCAGGGGCAGCCAGCACAGGAAGAAGGCAAATTGCCAATCCTTTTGCCAGATCCTCTGCCGATCAAGTTGCGACCGGATGATCCCGGCGGAATGGAAGTTCCCCACCGGGATACAACGATTTATGAACAGCTTGATAGTAGCCAGCCCGAGGATCAGGTGGTTCTTCAGGAACTGCCTGATATGCCAAAGGCGCCCGATGTCATACCATCCCCCGATAGTACGGGAGAACCAGCGGTGATCGAACAGACACCGGAGGCCGAGATTGTCGCAAATGCAGCGCAGATCGGTTCGGGCAAAGATGTAAATGCGTCTGCGACAAATCCGGCTGAAACAGCAATTGCCGCAACAAGTGATGCAGAAAAAGCAATCGCTGTTGCCAAGGCCAAGGAACAGGCCGCAGCACCGGCTGCCGCCAGCGCCAGCGGCGTATCGGAGAAAGACTTCCGCATTCAATTGGCGTCAGTTCGCGATACGTCGGGGGCTGAAGCGGAATGGAAAAGATTGTTCTCTAAAAACAATGACTTGCTTGGTAGTCTTCAGATGTATCTGAAACGTGCAGACCTTGGTGACAAGGGTGTGTTCTATCGTTTGCAAGCCGGTCCTTTGCCGGACGCTGCTGCGGCTGAAACGCTTTGTGGCAACTTGAAACAACGCAATGTGGGGTGTCTGATTGTCCGGCCTTGAGGTAAGAAAACCGCGCGCCTGTATTCTTGGTGTTGAAGGTACAGAACTAAGCAATTGGGAGAAGGGCTTCTTTCGTGAAGCTGATCCCTATGGCTTTATCCTTTTTGCGCGCAACGTCACGGACCACAAGCAGATCAAGGCGTTGAACAATCAACTGCGCGAGGTTGTCGGCAATATCAATGTGCCAATTTTTGTCGATCAGGAAGGCGGGCGCGTCATGCGCCTGAAGCCGCCGCAATGGCGCAAAATTCCCGCAGCCGGTGTATTTGGCCAATTGTTTGAAACAGCACCGGAAGATGCCCGCGAAGCCGCATATATTAATGCGCGCCTGATGGCGACGGATTTGCGTGATGCCGGGTTTAACATCACCTGTGCGCCGGTGCTTGATATCCGCTTCCCTGGTATGAGCGACGTGGTTGGCGACCGTTCCTATGGTTCGACGGTGGAACAGATTGTGCCGTTGGCAAGTGCGGTTGCCGCCGGGTTGCTGGACGGCGGGATCGCACCGGTCATCAAACATATTCCGGGTCACGGGCGTGCATCGGTCGACAGTCACAAGGATTTGCCGATCGTGACCGCGTCGCGCGAAGAACTGAGTCGCCTTGATTTCGAACCGTTCCGTCAGATGAAGGATGTGGTTGCAGCGATGTCGGCCCATTTGCTGTTTACCGCGATTGATGATCAACGCCCGGGAACCGTATCGGCCAAGGTCATTTCCGAAATTGTCCGCGGTGATATCGGGTTTGAAAACCTTCTGATCAGTGATGATCTATCAATGGAAGCGCTTGGTGGATCGATTGCTAGCCGGACTCACGAATGCCTTGCCGCCGGGTGCGACATTGCCCTTCATTGCAATGGCAAGCGCACGGAAATGGAGGAAGTCGTATCCATGGCCCCGAAACTTGCCGGTGAGGCGCTGACACGTTCGCAATTGCTGAGCAATCAGATCGCAGGTTTTAATATTACACAGCCACCCTCGGCGCAGATTGCCGATTGGCAGGCCCGACTGGCTGAATTGCTATCACCGGTCTGGTCGGCTGGAGAGCAGGCGTAAGGGAAGCTGAATAGGTGAACGACATTATCGAGATTATCATTTCCGCGTCTACGTGGGTGTTGCCGGTATTGCTGGCGGTGACTTTGCACGAAGCCGCGCACGGCTTTGCAGCCAAGCTGTTCGGGGATGATACAGCGCAACGCGCCGGGCGGCTTAGCCTGAACCCGATCCGCCATATTGATCCGGTGGGGACCATTCTGATTCCCGGTTTGCTGTTGCTGACCGGTGCGCCGTTCCTGTTTGGTTATGCCAAACCGGTCCCGGTCGCGTTCCATCGTTTGCATCCGCAACGTCTTGGTGTAATCGGGGTGGCGGTTGCCGGGCCTGCAACCAACGTCGCATTGGCAATTGCATCAATTCTATTACTGGTCGGGTTGCCGTCATTTTCACCGGCGGTCAATGACTGGCTGGCAACGACGTTACAGCAGTCGATCTGGCTGAACTGCATTCTGGCGGTGTTTAACATGCTGCCAATTCCGCCATTGGATGGTGGGCGGGTTCTGACGGCGATATCGCCAATGCCAATTGCGCGGGTATTGGCGCGCATGGAAAAAACCGGCATGATCCTTCTGATTGCGCTGATCTTCCTGTTGCCCTACGTCACGGGGCTTCTTGGCGTTAATCTGCCGATATTCGACTGGCTGGTGATTGAGCCTGCATCTGCACTTGTTGATTTTCTGGCCGGTATTTTCGCCTGATATGAGGCGGACGGTCCGGGGGGATTATGGCCAAACAGTTCGAGCTCGATATTCCGGACGAGGTATTTGACAAGGCACCCGTTGATGATGGGCCAAGTCTTGCTGAACGCCTTATGCTGGATCTGGACGGGTTTGAAGGGCCGCTTGACCTTTTGCTGGAGCTGGCACGCGACCAGAAAGTCGACATCATCAGGATTTCGATCCTGGAGCTTGCCGAGCAGTATCTGACTTTCATTAATACCGCGCGTGAATTGCGATTGGAACTGGCGGCCGATTATCTGGTGATGGCGGCGTGGCTGGCTTATCTGAAATCTCGGTTGTTGCTGCCAAAGCAGGAGTCCGACGAGGAAGAGCTCAGTGCAGAGGAAATGGCAGAGCTTCTGGCCTTCCAGCTGAAGCGGCTGGAAGCGATGAAAGCTGCCGGTGAGAAACTGCTGGAGCGGCCCAACCTCGGGCGTGATTTCTTTGGCCGGGGTGATCCGGAGGAAGTCCGGGTCACGACGGCGTCGGTTTATGATGCGTCGCTTTATGACCTGTTGAAAGCCTATGCGCAGATCATGCTGACATCTGAATCCAAGACATTGGAGATTGAGGCATTCGATCTTTATGCGATGGACGATGCAATCCGGAGGTTGCGCGATCTGTTCGGGCGACGGGTTGTACCGACATGGACAAAGCTTCTGGAATTCATGCCACATGGTCTTGGCACGCCTTTGAAGGCACGGTCGGCACTGGCTGCGCATTTTGTTGCCAGCCTTGAAATGTGCCGCGATGGCGAATTGGAAATCTCGCAAGAGCAGGTGTTTGGCCCGATCATGCTGAGGTCACCGCAAAAAAGACGCGATCCTGAATTGGACATCACATCCGGGGATTACAGCGATATGGACAAGCTAGGAGCTAAATCCGGGGCAGGGATGGATAATAATGGTGACTGAGACAGTAACCGATCCGCAGTTTGAAATCGATGGTATCGAACACGGTCCTCAAATCGACTTTCAGCATCTTCGAATTGTTGAGGCTGTGCTGTTTGCGTCTGCGGAACCGGTCAGTGAACGGGTTCTTGCCGCGCGTTTGCCCGAAGGTTCAGATGTTTCCCTTTTGCTTAAAGAACTGCAGGCAAACTATTCAGAGCGTGGGATAAATCTGAATCATGTCGGTGAAAAATGGGCGTTTCGCACTGCGGCTGATTTGGCAGGTGATCTTCATATCGAGGTCGAAAAAGCAAAGAAAATGACGCGTGCAACGCTCGAAACGCTGGCGATCATTGCCTATCACGAGCCGGTTACACGTTCCGAAATTGAAGAAATTCGTGGTGTGGCTCTGTCCAAGGGGACGCTTGATATTCTGCTGGAAGCGAAATGGATCCGTCCGAAGGGGCGCAAACGTGTGCCGGGCCGTCCGGTTCTTTGGGCGACGACGGATGATTTTCTGGATCATTTCGGACTTGAACATCGTGACGATCTGCCGGGACTTGCCGATTTGAAGGCCGCTGGATTGCTTGATAGCCGTCCTGGCATGGGCCGATACGGTGCCAGTTCCGACGAGGAAGCATTGCCCGATCTGGTTGATGATGGCGAAGTTACCGATGCTGTTGTCGAAGAAGCTCTTACGACCCGCAATCTGGCCGATCTTGATGAAACCATCTACAGCGATAATCCCAATCTGGAAGAAGAATACGACGCGGAGAACCGTTAAATCGGGTCCATTCACATCTTTTATCGTGCTTCTTTGATCCAGCTTCTTGCATGCGCTGTTGGGTAGGATTAAATCTGGGAAAGATTTTGCAACTTAATTGCAGGGTTTCCCGGCAAAAGAATAAAGAGAGATCTGATGCCCGACGGCTTGAGAATGTCCAATGTCAGCCATGATTTCGGCAGTACCAAGGTTCTCAAAGACATAAGCTTTGACGTTGCGCCCGGCGAACTGGTTTGCCTTTTGGGGCCCTCGGGATGTGGCAAGACTACTGCATTGCGTATTGCCGCAGGGCTTGAAAAGCTTCAGCAAGGCAGCGTTTCAATTAATGATCAGCTTGTAGCGCGGCCCGGGGAATATCTTGAACCCGAAAAACGCGGTGTCGGTATGGTGTTTCAGGATTACGCCCTGTTTCCGCATCTGAGCGTTGCCAAGAATATCGGGTTCGGTCTGCGTTCATCATCTGAGATTGAACGCAAGGAAGCGGTCGAACGTGCGCTTCGGCAGGTCGGTATGGCAGAATATTACAATGCCTATCCCCACGAATTATCCGGCGGGCAGCAACAGCGGATTGCACTTGCCCGAGCTTTGGCGCCAACACCGCGCGTGATGTTGCTGGACGAGCCGTTTTCGGGGCTTGATGTTGCACGCCGTGCCGAACTTCGTGATACCACGTTGCATGTTTTGAAAAATGCCGGGATCGCAACCATCATGGTGACCCATGATCCGGAAGAAGCGATGTATATGGCGGATCGGATTATCATCATGAAGGAAGGGCAGGTGATGCAGGATGGCACCCCCGAAGACCTTTATTTCAATCCGCAAAATCGTTTTGTTGCATCTTTCTTTGGCGAGGTTAACCGTTTCCCCGGAACAGTGCAGGGTGGGATTGTGACGACGCCGCTTGGTGATGTGGCGCAGGGTGATCTTGATGACGGAACACAGGTTGAAGTTCTGGTGCGCCCGGAAGGATTGCAGATTGCCGATGCCATGAATGGACATGATATTCTGGCGCGGGTTGATGCTGTGCGGTCACTTGGTGAAATCAGTCTGATGCATTTATCGCTTCATGCGGGCGGGCATGTCCATGCGCGCGTGCCACGTAGACTTTCGTCAGTAAATCAGGGGGCGGTCGCTATTACGCTTGATCCTGACATGACCTTTGTGTTTCCTATGAATTAGGCCGATTTCAACGCGAAATAGGTCCGATGAGACTAAGAAACAAACATACAGGTTCGTAGCGGTGCACGGTATATTCACAATCGTTGCATTGCACAGTGGGGGGCTTTCTGCCATTATCCGGGCATTCTCGCCGGATGGCAGATTGGATCTTTGGAGATAGAAGTTATGGGTATTGGCGTTTGGCAAATCGTTCTGATTCTGGCGATTGTCCTGATCATCTTTGGTGCCGGCAAACTGCCGAAAGTCATGGGTGACATGGGTAAAGGGATCAAGAGCTTCAAAGCAGGCATAAACGAAAAAGACGAAGACAGCGCTGCTTCGGCCAAAACCATCGAAAACAACACGTCTGCTTCGGTTTCTGCTGAAAGCAAAGACAAGGATTCCGTGAAATCCTGATCGTCTGTCGGGTTTCCTTCAGATAGGCGTGTTCCATGTTTGATATCGGCTGGACCGAAATGGCACTTGTGGCCGTCGTCGCGTTGTTCGTCGTCGGCCCCAAGGACTTGCCCCATGTGCTTTACAAGCTTGCCGGGTACTGGAAAAAAGTGCGCGGTATGGCGCGCGAATTTCAGGGCGGTATCGATAATCTGATTCGTGAAGCCGAACTTGATGATCTGCGCAAGCAGGTCACCGATGCACGTTCGAGCACATCAGACTTCATCGAAAACAAGATTGCCGAGCCGAAAACCAAGCCAAAACAGGCAAAACCGGCAGATAAAACTGCCGAAAGCGAAACCGACAACAAATTGGAAACCAAAACCACAGCACCGAAGACCGATGCTGCGGCATCGGCAGAACCTGCTGCTGCAGATAAGAAGACTGATCATCCGGAGAGTCAGGCGTGAACATGCAGTCGGATGACAAGCAGATGCCGATCATGGAGCATCTGATCGAGCTTCGGAACCGTCTGACATGGGCGGTTCTGGCACTCTTTATCACTTTCGGTATTTGTTATTATTTCGTCGAAGATATTTACGGGTTCCTCGTAAAGCCCCTTGCTGACGTCATGGGGCCGGACCGGCGCATGATCTATACCGCATTGACCGAGGTGTTCTTCACCTATGTAAAGGTCGCGTTCTTTGCTGCCTGTTTTGTTTCCGCACCGGTCTTTCTTGGCCAGTTATGGGCCTTTGTCGCGCCGGGACTATACAAGAATGAACGTTCGGCATTCATGCCGTTCCTGTTTGCGACGCCGATCCTGTTTCTTGCGGGCGGGGCACTGGTTTACTACCTGATCATGCCGCTGGCGTGGAAATTCTTCCTTAGTTTCGAAAGTGCAGGCGGGGCATCGGGACTTGCCATTCAGCTTGAAGCCAAGGTCGGCGAATATCTTGCGCTGGTGATGAAGCTTATTTTTGCGTTTGGCCTGTGTTTCCAGCTGCCGGTATTGCTGACACTAATGGCGCGCGCTGGTATCGTAACCGCATCTTCGCTTGCCAAGCGGCGCAAATATGCGGTTGTGATCGCCTTTGTGTTTGCCGCAGTGCTGACGCCGCCGGATCTGATTTCGCAGGTTGGCCTGGCAATCCCCATCATCATTCTTTATGAAATTTCGATCCTGATGGCGCGGATGTCGGAACGTAAACGTGCCAAGCGCGAAGCGGAAGAAGATGCCGAGCTTGACGGTGACGATGAGGATACCGATCATAATAAAGACGACGTCGATACCCAGGGTTCGGCTGCGGCAGCTGCTGATTACGGGGACGATGATGGCAAAGCAGATGACAAGACCGATTTCAAAGCGCTTGCAGGTTCTGCGCCAAAATCTGATACGCCTTCGTCATCCCGATCTCTGGGATCCGCGAAAGGCGACGATGACGAGGATGATTTCAACAGCGCGCGCTGATTGAATTGTCCGGTTCTCGAATGACCGATCTGACGGGGTGGACCAAGCGTCCACCCCATCGTATAAAAGCCCGAATAATTGCCCGCATAGCTGAATAACAAGGTGCCGTTTCATGCACGACATTAAATGGATTCGTGATAATCCCGAGGCCTTTGACGCGGCGATGACCGCGCGCAAGGTCGAAATGACCGCCCAGCGTCTGATCGATATCGATGCAGACCGTCGTCGCCTGATGACTGAACATCAGGAAATGCTGGCGCGCCGCAAATCCATTTCCGGTGAAATTGGCAAATTGCGCCAGAGTGGGGGCGATGCTGACGAACTGATGGCCGAGATGGCTAAGCTCAAAGACCGGATCAAGGATGCCGAAGACGGGCAGGCCGGTTTAAACGAGCAGCTTGATCTTTTGCTATCGTCGCTTCCGAACGTTATGGATGCAGAAGTTCCGGCAGGCGAAAGCGAAGAAGACAATGTTGAAGTTCGCAAATGGGGAACTCCCGGCGAATTTGACTTTAAGCCGCTTGAACATTTCGAGATCGGCGACAAGCTTGGCATGATGGATTTCGAAACTGCGGCTAAACTTTCGGGTTCGCGTTTTGTTATTCTGCGTGGTGGCCTGGCAAAGCTTGAACGGGCATTGGGCCAGTTCATGCTGGACCTGCATGTAAACGAGCATGGTTATGAAGAAACCATCACGCCGATGCTGGTACGCGATGATGCGATGTTTGGCACCGGTCAGTTGCCGAAGTTTGCCGAAGATTCGTTCAGAACCACCAATGACATGTGGCTGATCCCGACGTCGGAAGTGACGCTTACCAATCAGGTCGCGGGCGAGATTATCGACGAAGCCGCATTGCCGCTGCGCTATACCGCATTGACCCAGTGTTTCCGTTCGGAAGCCGGTTCGGCCGGGCGTGATACGCGCGGCATGATCCGCCAGCATCAGTTTTCAAAGGTTGAAATGGTGTCGGTTGTGGCCGCCGAAAAATCGAACGAGGAACTTGATCGAAAAACCCGCTGTGCGGAGACCGTTCTTGAGCGTCTCGGTCTTCCCTACCGGACGGTGGTTCTGTGTTCAGGCGATATCGGTTTTGCCGCGCGCAAAACATTTGATATTGAAGTCTGGCTTCCGGGGCAGGGTAAATATCGTGAAATTTCATCCTGTTCTAACACCGGTGATTTCCAGGCACGGCGCATGAATGCGCGTTATCGTGCCGCTGGCGACAAGAAAACCAGTTTTGTTCATACCCTGAATGGGTCGGGGCTTGCTGTTGGACGTTGCCTGATTGCGGTGATGGAAAACTATCAGCAGGCAGATGGTTCAATTCGTGTACCGGATGAATTGAGGCCCTATATGGGCGGTGTCGAGGTGATTTCACCGCGCGGATAGGGGGGGGGCGATATGGTCGATCTGCAAAATGCCCGCATCCTGATCAGCAACGATGACGGGATTGATGCGCCGGGGATTCGGCTTTTGGAAAAGCTTGCCTGTTCGCTTTCCGATGATGTCTGGGTTGTCGCACCGACGACCGAGCAAAGCGGGGCCGGGCATTCGCTTACCCTGCGCCATCCGTTGCGGATACGCAAACGTGACGAGCGACATTTTTCTGTCGACGGAACGCCAACCGATTGCGTTCTGCTGGCCCTTCAGCAAATCATGCGTGACAGTCCGCCCGATATTGTTCTTTCGGGGATCAACCGGGGTGGCAACCTTGGCGAGGATGTAACCTATTCCGGTACGGTTGCTGCCGCGATGGAAGCAACGTTGCTGAATGTGCCTGCAATTGCCTTTTCCCAGTTTTTTTCCGGCAATCTGATCGACTGGTCGGTTGCGGAAAAGCATCTTTTACCGGTTGCGGAAACCCTTATTCACACGACTTGGCCACGTGGCGTTCTGATTAACGTCAATTTTCCGGAAGCCGAACGTGACGGCGGAGCCCGTATCGAGGTTTCCAGACAGGGACAGCGCAAGATTGGCGATCATATTGCCGAACGCCTTGATCCGCGCGGAGAGCCTTATTATTGGATTGGTGCAATCAAGTCGGAATTGCCCAAAGATGAAAATGCGGACTTGCGGGTCATTGAGAGGGGCGATATTTCGGTAACTCCGATCAGTCTCGATTTCACGCATTACGAGACGCACGCAAAACTGACGAAGGCATTTCCGTGAACGAGCCTGTCATTGCCCGAGAAGCTGAAATCGAACATCTGCTTGCGATCCTGCGCAATGACGGGATCCATGACGAGGACGTTTTACGTGCGCTGGCCAGCATCCCGCGCGAAATTTTCGTCGCCGAGCCGTTTGTCAGCCGGGCATGGGAAAATGTCGCCCTTCCGATCAGCAAGGGCCAGACGATTTCACAGCCCTATATCGTCGCCCTGATGACGCAGGCGCTTGAGCTGAATGACCGGATGAAGGTGCTTGAGGTCGGTACCGGATCGGGCTATCAGGCCGCCATCCTCGCCAAGCTGGCACGCCGGGTTTACACGCTTGAACGGCACAAGCCGCTTCTGCGTGAGGCGGAAGACAAATTCCGCGAATTGGGGTTGCATACGATTTCGACCCTGCATGGTGATGGCGGGCTTGGCTGGAAGGCGCAGGCACCGTTTGATCGTATTATCGTGACTGCGGCAGCACAAGATGTACCGCCTGTTCTGGTCGATCAGTTGGCGATTGGCGGGATCATGGTCGTGCCGGTGGGCGAGGTATCCCATACGCAACTGCTTTTGCGGGTTTTGCGTACCCCCACCGGGATTGATGTAACAGAATTGATGCCGGTCCGTTTCGTTCCGATGTTGCCGGGTACCGAAGAATTCTGAGCCGATTGCTGCATCTGATTACGGATTGTTAACGGCTGATCGCAGACAATGTTTTCCATGATGGAAAATAGTGTCAAACAGGCAGTTCGAAGAATACGGACGCTGGCGCTTGTCTGTGGGACAACCGCAGCGCTTGGCGGCTGTTTGCTTAATTCCGTCCCTGTGCCAGTAGTTTACGGCGAAGGTGCGACTTACAGCCCCTATAGCATGCCCAAGCTTAAAAATGGTGAGCGGGTTATTACGGTTGAACCGGGTGATACTGTTTCGGGGCTTGCCAACCGGTATCGCACCGATTTTGGCCGTTTTACCGAGCGAAACAAATTGGCGAAGCCTTATGTGATCTATCCGGGGCAGCGGCTTGTGCTGCCGCCTTGGGATCCGTCTTATGACAGCAACAGCCAGACTGCAGTTGCAAGCCGGTCGTCATCGACGACACCAAGTTCAACAAGCTCCGCGCCGCGTAAGACCGTCACCATGGGCGGCAAGCGCGAAGTTGTCAGTGTGCCGCTTGGTACATCTGAAACGGCGGCAGCACCCGAACGCTCGTCAACGGTTCAAACCGCGCGTATTAGCCCGAATAACGGCGGCAGCATCCCGACGCCTGGCCTGAAGCCACAGGATTTCGCCGCGCGCGCCGAACAGCGTTACGCATCTGCCAATAGCTGGAATAACGATACCCGCCAGATGCCCGAAGCAACACCGGTTGCGGGGCAAGGCAGTGCAGTTCGTAAGAATGTCGTTATTGCCGAACCTGACAATCGCAAGGGCTTTGTCTGGCCGGTTCGCGGTGACATTGTTCTTAAATACGGTGCCAGCACGGGCGGTCTTTACAATGACGGAATTAACATCAAGGCTGCGCGTGGTACGCCGATCCTTGCTGCGGATAATGGCGTTGTGACCTATGTCGGGAATGAGTTGCGCGGCTTTGGCAATCTGATCCTGATCAAGCATGCTGATGATTATGTGACAGCCTATGCCCATACGGAAAATCCGATGGTGGCACGCGGCGACGTTGTCGAGCGCGGTCAGAAGATTTCAAGTGTCGGCAGCACGGGTGCCGTTAACCAGCCGCAACTTCATTTTGAAATTCGTCGTGGACGAAAATCCACGGACCCGATGAAATACCTGCCACAGATGATGGTATCGCGATAAACAAAACGCCCGGACCTTGATGTTCCGGGCGTTTTGTTTATACGCTGCTGTCCTGGGCAGTCAGCCAAGCTTTTTCCCCATTTCGCCGGCTAATTCCTGAATGAATTGCCATGCAACGCGGCCTGAACGACTGCCACGTGTGACCGTCCATTCCTTGGCTCGGGCACGTAGGTCTTCAATCGGAACATCAAGCCCGAATTCCTTGGCGTACCCTTCGATGATTTCAAAATAGACATCCTGTGAAATGTTGTGGAAGCCAAGCCACAGGCCGAAGCGGTCGGATAGGGATACCTTTTCCTCGACGGCCTCGGACGGATTGATCGCGGTTGATCGTTCATTTTCGATCATATCGCGCGCCATCAAATGACGACGGTTCGATGTCGCATAGAAAATCACATTGTTGGGGCGGCCTTCGATGCCGCCTTCAAGCACAGCCTTAAGCGACTTGTAGGATTCATCCTGCAAATCGAATGAGAGGTCATCACAGAACAGAACCGTCTTGCGACCGCTTTCTTCGAGAATATGCAGAAGATGGGGCAGGGTCGGGATGTCTTCGCGATGGATTTCGACCAATGCCAATGCGCCAGCCTTTTCCGTGTTGATTTTGGCGTGCATCGCCTTGACGATCGAACTTTTGCCGGTGCCACGTGCGCCCCAAAGCAACGCATTGTTGGCCGGAAGTCCATTGGCGAACCGTTTGGTATTGTTATAAAGAATCGTCTTTTGCTGTTCGATTCCCTGCAAAAGATCGATATCAATCCGGTTCACATTGCGCACCGGTTGCAGATAACCGCTTTCGGCCTGCCAGACAAAGGCATCAGCCGCGGCAAGGTCATTGGTTTTATGCGCAGGTGGGGCCATGCGTTCCAGCGCGTCGGCAATGCGCTCAAGGGTGGGCAGCAATTGATTGAAATCGTTGGTCATTAAAGCCTCTTGGATGTTTCTTTTTATCGTGGTGGCGACGAATATGCCCAAAACGCTATCACAAGGCGATCTGGCAATAACAGTGCCATATGATTTAGCGCGCTTTTGGTGACGTGAACAGAACCACAGAATACGGGATTTAACCGATAAAAATCCTGTTCTTCCTTGCGTTGACGGGACACACCGTTATATTCCGGCAGTTGATTTGTTTTGTTGTATGGGATTAGGAGTTCCTAATGTTGATTTCGCCGGCTTTCGCGCAGGGCGCAGGTGGCGCAGGTGGTGCAGATATGCTTACCAGCTTCCTGCCGCTGATCCTGATTTTTGTTGTTTTTTATTTCCTGCTTATCCGTCCGCAGCAGAAAAAACAGAAAGAGCATAAAGCGATGCTCGCTGCTGTTCGTCGTGGTGACAAAATCGTTACCGCCGGTGGTCTGATCGGTACCGTTGCCAAGGTTATTGGTGACGATGAACTTTCGGTCGAGATTGCTGAAGGGGTCAAAGTCAAGGTTGCACGCGGCATGGTTTCGACAGTTCTGTCGAAAACCGAGCCAGCCAAAGGCGACGACAAAGACGAAGACGAAAAAGAAGCTGAAGAGACCAAAAAAGACTGATCTCTTTGATGACTTGCAAGGCGGGGCAAAATGCTCCGCCTTCTTGTTTACAGCCGGTGGCCTGCGGGGTGTAACTCTCCCGATGTTCGATAGAACCAGACCAAGGTTTTCCAGACAAATCTGGTTAAAGGACACATGCTTTATTTTACGAAATGGAAAGCAGCACTGGTTCTGCTGGTGTGCGCTTTGGGCGTTATATACGCTGCACCGAATTTCCTGCCCAAGGGCACGTTGGCAACTGAAGCCAGCTATCTTCCGGGTAAACAGATCAGCCTTGGTCTTGATCTGCGCGGCGGATCGCACATGCTGCTTGAGGTAGACATTAACAGCGTGATCCGCGAGCGTTATGAAGCGCTTGGCGATACGATCCGTTCGACACTGCGCGAGGAACGCATTCGTTACCGTCCGCGCGATGCCGGATTGGACGGCGCTGAAGTCACCATCGTCAATGCCGACGAGGTCGAAAAAGCCCGCGATCTGATCCGCGATGTCGAACCTAATACCGTCATGAGTGGTGACGGCAACAACATTATCGTTTCCTACACCGAACAGGCCCGCAAAGAGCTTGTTGATCGCGCGATCAGCCAGTCACTTGAGGTGGTGCGCCGTCGTGTTGACGAACTGGGAACGACCGAACCGTCGATCCAGCGCCAAGGTGAAGACCGTATTGTTGTTCAGGTACCTGGACTTGATGATCCATCGCGATTGCGCGCGATTCTTGGCCGTACCGCGAAAATGAACTTCCACCTCGTGAACGAGGAAAAAACGGCTTCCCAAGCGCGTGCCACCGGCATGCCGCCGGGAACCATTATCCTGCCATCGGCTGATGCCGGTGACCGTGCGGCCGGTATCAACGAATATCTGATTGACCGTCGCGTGGTTGTTTCGGGTGATAACCTTATCGATTCACAACCCACCTTTAACGATGGTCGCCCCGTTGTTTCATTCCGCTTTGACGCGGCAGGTGGTGCGCGGTTTGGCGACATGACGTCGAAAAATGCCGGTCGTCGTCTGGCGATCGTTCTGGATGGCGAAGTGATTTCAGCCCCGCGGATCAATGAACCGATCCTTGGTGGTAACGGTATCATTACCGGCCAGTTCAGTGTTCAGGAGGCCAACGATCTTTCGTTGCTGTTGCGTGCCGGTGCATTGCCCGCACCGATGCAGATCCTTGAAGAACGTTCAGTCGGCCCGGGGCTAGGACAGGATTCTGTCGAGGCCGGTGAAATTGCAGCCGTCCTTGGTCTTGTCTTCGTTATTGCCTTTATGGTGATCAGCTACGGGCGGTTCGGGATTTATGCCGATATCGCACTTCTGATGAACCTTATCCTCGTGCTGGCAGTGATGTCGGTATTGCAGGCAACTCTGACACTGCCGGGTATCGCCGGTATCGTTTTGACGGTCGGTATGGCGGTTGACGCCAACGTACTGATTTTCGAACGTATCCGTGAAGAACGTAATAATGGCCGTACGATCATCAACGCAATTGATGCCGGTTATCGCAGTGCGATGTCGACCATCCTTGACGCCAACCTAACCACGCTGATTGCGGCTCTTGTGCTATTCAGCTTTGGTTCCGGGCCGATCAAGGGTTTTGCCGTCACGCTTGCCATCGGCATTATCACGTCGATGTTCTCGGCAATCTGGGTGACCCGACTGTTGATTTCGGTGTGGGTTAAACGCCGTCGTCCGACGGAACTGGTACTTTGAGGAAGGGAGCAGGAAAATTATGAAACCATTGCATCTTGTTCCGGATGACGTGAACGTCCCGTTCCTCAAATTCCGGAAAATCTTTTATATTGTCTCGCTGGTCATGGTGCTGGCATCTGTTGGCTTATTTGTAACCAAGGGGCTGAATTTCGGCATCGATTTCCGGGGCGGTATTCTCCTTGAAATCAAAACCGACGGTCCGGCCGATATTGGCGCGCTGCGTGATAATCTTGGTTCTCTTGGACTGGGGGATGTATCAATTCAGGAATTCGGCGAACCCGATGATGTCCTGATCCAGTTGCAGCGCCAGGACGGTGATGAAAAAGCCCAGATGGCAGCGCTTGCTACTGTGACCGAGGCACTTGGTGACAATGTTACCATTCGCCGTAGCGAACTGGTCGGCCCGAAGGTTGGTGACGAGCTGAAGGAAGCTGGAGTCTATTCGGTTGCCATCTCGCTTTTGCTGATCATGGTCTATATCTGGTTCCGGTTCGAATGGCAGTTTGCCGTGGCATCGGTTGTGGCACTTCTGCATGATGTTCTGATTACCATCGGTTTCTTTGTGATCACCGGTGTTCAGTTCGATCTGGCGACGCTTGCAGCGGTTCTGACCGTTGCCGGTTATTCGATCAACGATACGGTGGTTGTATTTGACCGTATTCGCGAATATCTGCGCAAATTCCGCAAGATGGAAATACCCGATCTTCTTGATCTGTCGATCAATTCGACCCTGTCACGTACGACCATGACATCATTTACCACCTTGCTGGCGCTGATTGCGTTGTTCGTATTTGGTGGTGAAGCGATCCGTGGTTTCACGATGGCGCTGATTTTCGGCATTGTCATAGGGACTTATTCGTCAATCTGTGTGGCGTCTCCGTTGCTGATGGTTCTGCGGCTTAACCGCAAGATTCCCGAAGGCGAAGAGACCCAGAAGGCCGGTGCCTGATTCCTCAGCCGCACGACATGGATTTACAGAAAGGCCGGGTTTGTGCGAAAACAACCCGGCCTTTTCCTTTAGTGCGCAGTGGCGTATGACCTTTGCGAGCTGATTTAAACCATTTTCAAAACTGGTTCTTGCCTGTGGCGCTTAATATGGACGCAAGAGATGGTCATCGGGCAAATTTGCTCGGTAGTCTGTGGATGATGGCGGCAATGGCAGCATTCGCCGTTGAAGACGCATTTGTGAAGGCCGTTTCGGCGACGCATCCAGTGGGACAGGTTTTGATCCTGTTTGGTGTCGGAGGGGCGGTTTTATTTGCCGCGATTGCCAAAGCCCAGAATAAACGACTGCTTGACCCGGCGGTTCTGTCGCGTCCTATGTGTGTAAGGATCGTGTTCGAGGTTATCGGGCGACTGTTTTATGTGCTTGCGCTTGCTTTAACACCTTTGTCTTCGACCACGGCCATTTTACAGGCAACGCCGCTTATTGTGGTTCTTGGCGCGGCGCTCATTTTTGGTGAAAAAGTGGGATGGCGCAGATGGTTGGCAATTTTTGTTGGTCTGATCGGTGTTCTGATCATTCTTCGTCCGAGCGCGGATGGCTTTTCAGTCCTGTCGTTGCTGGCGGTGATCGGAACAATCGGTTTTGCCGGTCGTGATCTAGCCAGCCGGGCAGCCCCGATATCGTTGGGGACGTCTATTCTGGGATTCTATGGTTTTATTGCCATTATTATTGCCGGTATCCTGTTTTCGGTTTGGGAAGGCAAAGCATTTACGCTACCCGACGGCCAAAGCCTTTTCTATTTTTCCGGTGCGGTCCTGATGGGGATTTCTGCTTATGCCGCCCTGATGAAAGCGATGCGCAGCGGTGATGTTTCGTCGGTTACACCGTTCAGGTATACTCGGTTGTTGTTCGGTATTGCCTTGGGCGTGTTCCTGTTTGGTGAGGAACTCGACATGCCCATGTTGATCGGGTGTAGTATCGTTGTTGTTTCCGGGTTGTTTATTTTGTGGCGCGGGAAAAAAGCAAAGGCACCTGCAGCTGCGCTTTGAGGCAGACAACGCCGGAAGAACTTTTCAAGGTTGCGTCAAGAGGGAATGATATGTCTTTGGAAGTAAGTCCGCTGATCGCAGAAGGCCGAAAGATCGTTACCAGCTATGGGGATGGCCTGTTTCGTTTTGGCGAAGAAGTTGTCACTGGTTCGGTTTTACTGTTTCCCAAGAATGTCTATTCCTGGCCGTATGAGAATATTGATCAGGTTGATGTCGATGCCTTTGGTCGGGTGATTGAAGCATCCGACGAGATTGATATCCTGCTGCTGGGAATGGGAAGTGGCATGAAACCATTGCCTGCTGAATGGCGCATTGCACTTCGCAAACATGGCATTGTCGTCGAGCCGATGGATACCGGTGCTGCGTGTCGCACCTATAATGTTCTGGTATCGGAAGCCCGTCGGGTTGCCGCAGCCCTGATTTCGGTTTGACCCGTGTTATAAGTCGCGCAGTTTCAGATATTCATGCAACTGCGCACGGACCTTCATCACACTTGCGATAACCGCTGCCGGTCCGGGCGGATAATCCGGCGGAAAGGCATCCCCGCATAAAAACAGGTTCCGCCAAGGTGGCGTAATCCGGTGGCGAAGTGCTGCAACCCCCGGACTGAGTTCCGGAAAAGGGGCTTCACAATCAACATAACTGAAAGCCGGATGCTCATCGCCGGTTTCAATTTTTGTCCTTTCCGACAGATCAAGATTTAAATGCTGATCGCAAAGCTCTGTGACGCGCTGCCAGATCGTTGCGGCCAACTGAACCGCTGTGCCGTCGCTTGGCAGAATCAGACTGCTGTTCATGCTGACCTGTATGTGACGACGGTTGCAATAAATCGCACGTACCAGATCATCATCAGCCAGGACACAGCATGGTTCGGCAAAGCTTTTGCTGGCCTGAAACACAAAAGTTCGTCGATGCGCTGGGGCCGGCGGAATGCCGATATCAGGTACCGCATCGCAAAGTGGCCTTGGATGAAGTGCAAGCACCACGGCATCTTGCGGGCGCACTTCGATCTGATCATCGCCGAAAAACAGGTCGGTGGCGAAATCCGTCGTACTGTCGATATCACCAAGTTCCATACCGCTTATGATGTCGCCGCCAGCTGCGATAAAATGATCGCGCATAGTGGGCAGCGCGATATCGTTTAGGATGATTGGGTCAATCGCCGCGAAGGCGTGGCTTGCATTATGGCGGCGTATTTCACGCAATGTCGGCATTAAAACGCGCCCCAGCAAAGCGGCCGAGCAATTGTGGGCTGGCATTGAAAACAGCACCTCGGCCAGTGTCGCAAGTGCACCCTGATGATAGGTTGCTGTCGGTGTTTCCATATCTTCACCCAAATCAGCAGCGACCCGCATTCGTTGACTGACACGCCGATCTTCACTGGCGTAACGGGAGAACCATAAATTCCATGCCGTAAACAGCCGTGCGAAAATTGTCGGGCGACGTGCAATCAAAGCCGCGGCAATACCGTGATCAAGATCAATGATGGCGGGGCTTCGTCCGGGGTGTTTAAGGCCGATAACCGCATGGGCCGGTCGGATCAGTTTTCGCGGAATTTCCGGCCATTGCGAGAAAAAATACCGAACCAGATCCTCGGGATCATAGAAAATTTCGGGTTCGGCAACCTTGTGGTTTTTGGGGGAAGTTTTCATGCCGCGTGTCCAGCGGCTGGCGAAAAGTTCGCCGGAATCGTACAACGTTACGGATACACCATCCTGCGCCATTTGAGTTGCAAGTGCTGAGCCAGCAAGTCCGGCGCCAATGACATGAAGTCTTGGTGCAGCAAAGGATGCCATATGCCTGTCCTGTTTTAGTTGTTATACAGGGGCCGCAAGAAACAATCCGTAGCGGTAACCGTTAAGTCATTGTTTGATTTAAAACCTTAACAGCAGATTACATGTGAAGTCATGGACGAAATTACATCCGAAATTGATAGCCTGAACAGCGAAGTCATTGATCAGATGACCAATTGGGTCGAGATGCTGGGCGGCGGAGAAATCGGCAAATATGTCGTCGCAGGGGCGGTGCTGCTGTTTGTGTTCGTCCTGAAACGTGTTCTGGCACTTGGTGTCATTGGTAGCCTGCGCAAGCTGGCGCATCAGCACAAACATAGTACAGCCGCCCATGTTCTGGACGCCTTCGAGGCACCGATTCAGCTTCTGGTGATTCTGGGGGGCGTGTATTTTGCGATCGAGATTCTTGATCTTCCGGAAAACTTTGACGCCGTTCTGTTTGAGCTGATCGGCATTTTTGCGACCTTCTCGGTCTTTTGGGCGCTATTCAGGTCGATTGAACCGCTGGCAATGTCATTTAACAATCTGGCATGGCGTTTTGGGGGCGGTCTTGGTGATGATTTGCGACAGTTCTTTATTCGGGCGGTCAAGACGCTGATTGTTGTGATCGGCGTTGTCGTTCTGTTGGAAAACTGGGGCCTTGATGTTTCTGCATTTCTGGGCGGTCTTGGTCTTGCCGGTATGGCCGTGGCATTGGCCGCAAAGGATTCAGTCGCCAATGTTTTCGGCGGCCTGACCATTCTGGCAGATAACCTTTACAAGCGGGGCGACTGGATCGAAACACCGCAGTTTGAAGGAACGGTCGAGGTCGTCGGCCTTCGCGCGACCAAGGTGCGAACGTTTGCCAAGGCCTTGGTGACGATGCCCAATGCGCAAATCGTCGATTCCCCGGTAATCAACTGGTCCCGCATGACCCATCGCCGCATCAAGATGGTGATTGGGGTCGAATATCGCACCACAGCCGATCAGATTGAGAAGATCGTCGACGATATCCGATCCTTCCTGAAAAACGATGATGATGTCGCGCAAACCGATGTGGCGCAGATGGTGCATTTGTCTGATTTCGGGGCAAGTTCGATCAACATCGATCTGTATTACTTTACGACCACTACCGATTGGGTGACATGGCGCGATATCCGCAACCGGCATATCATTGCATTCAAACGTATTGTCGAGGATAACGATGCGGCGTTTGCCTTCCCGTCGCAGTCGCTTTATGTCGAAACCCTGCCGGAAAAAATGACCGATAACACCAATGATGATCGCGCTGAAACATCGCGCAAGATCGGATAACGTGCGATGACTGACACGCCAAAACTTTCCTATTGTGCCGATTACGTGCGTCGAAATGACAAGGACCGGTTTTTATGTTCGCTTTTCGCAAGTCCGGACAAACGTGAAAGCCTTTTCACGCTTTATGCCTTTAATCAGGAAGTATCGAAAACGCGCGAAATGGTTAGCGACACCATGCTGGGCCATATCCGGTTGCAATGGTGGCGTGACACCCTTGCTGAGATTGAGCAGGGTAAAATCCGCAAGCATGAAGTTGTTGAACCTCTCTCGGTCGTGATCCAGTCCGGGCGGCTTGATGCGCGTAATCTGGAAACCCTGATAGCTGCGCGTGAATTTGACCTTGCCGATAAGGCGCCGGCAAATCAGGCTGAACTCGATCACTATATCGATCAGACGTCCGGGCATCTGGCGGTGATGGCGACCGAACTGCTTGGTGTGGATGATGCTGATGCCAGACACGCCGCCCGACTGGCCGGGAATGCTTATGGTTTGGTGGGAATTCTGCGCGCCATGGTTTTCCATGGCCGGGCAAAACGGCTTTACCTGCCTCATGATCGGATGGAACATTATGGGGTCGGGCAGGGCGACATTTTTGAATTCCGCAAAACAGACACAGTCAAAGCACTGACGCGCGAGATCGCCGAACTGGCGCAAAACCGGATCAGGGAAGCCAGAAAGTATCGTAAATATCTGCCGTCAAATGCATTGGCCGCGGCATTGCCTGTGGTTCTGGCTGATGGATATTTACGCAAGCTTGAAAAGGCCGGTTTTGATCCATTCAGTGCCGAGTTTGGTCTTGCCCGCCCGGCCAGTTTCCGGCTGACGGTAAAGGCATTTTTAAATCGATACTGAGCACTACGCTGGATATTGGCGAAATCTCATCTAAATAGATGTAATGGATACAATATTTTCGTAAAGTCTTGTGGTAGCGTTATTTGACGCTGGTGGCCTGATGGCAAACGGGGCGGACGAAATGAACATAACGAGGTCCAACATGATGAATTTGCATGCGCCGATCAAAGCTGTGGGGCTGTTTGGCATGCTTTTGATCATGTGGCTTGTTGTGCCAGCGCCTTGTCATGCGGAAAATATCGGCCCGTTTGTTGGCGAGTATCACGGGACATCGATCTATAACGCCGAGGAAGAACTTAAAGCGCGCGATCTTGACGTGAAAATCACGGAAACCGGGCGTGGCTTTACCATTGATTGGTCAACGGTAATTCACAAGGCTGATGGTCGCGAAAAAAACGTATCGCTGAGTATCGAGTTCTATACCACGGATCGGCCCGACATTTATGGAAGTGCGATGCGCACAGGCCTGTTTGGCAAACGTGTTCCCAATGACCCGTTGCAGGGTGAACCTTTTGTCTGGGCGCGTATCGTCGGAAAAACCCTGACCGTTCATGCGCTTTACATCACGGATGACGGTGGTTACGAAATGCAGGTCTATGAACGCAGCCTGGATGCAGATGGCAATATGGATCTCGTGTTCAAACGGTTCCGAAATGGCGAACCTATCCGCGATGTCACCGGAAAGCTCAAACGCCAGAGCAAATATTGAAATTTAAAAGGCCACATCGGATGATGCGGCCTTTGTTTCATGCAGCGTTGATGTCTGAAAGCCATCCGTCAAACAAGGGAATAGCGCGGTCGCTATAAAGCTTCTTGCGGTCGCGGCCTTTCACCCGTTTGGTCAGTTCAAGTTCCGGGAAAAGCCCGAAATTGACATTCATCGGTTGGAAGGTGCTTTCGTCAGCACCGCCAGTGATATGGTTTAAAAGGGCTCCCATGGCGGTTGCAAGCGGCGGTGTCGGGATTGTTTTGCCTTGCTTTTCAGCCGCAGCAAAACGCCCAACCATCAGGCCTACAGCGGCACTTTCCACATATCCCTCACAGCCGGTGATCTGCCCGGCAAATCGGATATCGGTCCGGGCTTTCAGACGAAGCGTGCCATCCAGAAGACGTGGGGAATTCAGGAAGGTGTTGCGATGAATACCGCCTAGACGGGCGAATTCGGCATTTTCAAGCCCCGGGATCATGCGAAACACATCGGCTTGCGCACCATATTTAAGTTTCGTCTGGAAACCGACCATGTTGTAGAGCGTGCCCAAAGCATTGTCTTGGCGCAGTTGCACGATGGCGCGTGGCTTACGGGTCGGATCATGCGGATTGGTCAGACCAACCGGCTTCATCGGGCCGTGACGAAGGGTTTCGCGGCCACGTTCAGCCATGACTTCAATCGGCAGGCAACCATCGAAATAGGGAGTATCTTTTTCCCATTCCTTGAATTCGGTTTTATCACCTTCGATCAGGGCGTCGATGAAGGCGTTGTATTGCTCTTCATTCATCGGACAATTGATATAGTCCTTACCATCGCCCTTGTCGTAACGCGACTGGAACCATGCCTTGTCAAAGTCGATGCTTTCCTTATAGACGATCGGGGCAATAGCATCGAAGAAGGCAAGGCTTTCCTCGCCGGTGGCCTTGCGAATGTCTTCGGCCAGTGCGCTTGAGGTCAGCGGGCCGGTTGCGATGATTGTGCTTTCCCATTCGACCGGTGGCAGGCCATCAATTTCGCCACGCTCCATGGTGACCAGAGGATGATTCATCAGCGCTTCGGTTACCGCCTGCGAGAAACCTTCGCGATCAACCGCAAGAGCGGCACCGGCGGGAACCTTGTGTGCGTCCGCACAGCGAATGATCAGCGACCCGGCACGGCGCATTTCATCATGGATCAGGCCGACCGCGTTATATTCCTTGTCGTCAGACCGAAACGAGTTGGAACAGACCAGTTCGGCACATTTGTCCGTGTGATGTGCGTCGGTCGGTCGGGTAGGGCGCATTTCGTGCAGGATAACCGGAATGTCGGCCTCTACCAGTTGCCATGCGGCTTCGCTACCGGCAAGACCGGCACCGATAATATGAACAGGTTTGACCGTGCTCACGGTTGCGAACTCCTCAGCAAAAACAGAATTAAACTTTCTGGCACACACATAGCGGTGCAGGAGGCCTGATTTCAAGTGAATTGCGCCATTTCGCTGCTGCATATCACTTATGTGACCGTAAATTATTCACAAACCACCTGTTGCTGCGTCGCTGATACCAGACACATCCATCACAAGGACGGCATCATGAGCTATCCGCATCGACCCTATGGTTACGATCCGGCCCATTGCCCTGTGATGGGGCTTGTTCCAATCCGGCGATCCAGACAGAGCACGACGATTGATTGTTTGCCTGATGGAAATGGCGGTGATGGTGCGACAGACGGAGATGATAACATATCTGCGCGCAAAACTGCCGCCTCTACCATCGGACGGATTGCCTTTCCATTTGGTGATATCGGTGCCAACAAGTTTGGCAGCAGTGATGTTGAAAACATGATTGATTATGTTGTCGCCACCCGTCAGGGATGGCGCGCATCGCTTGTCATGCGGTCGTTTTTGCGCTGGTGGCGCAAGGATGAAGGGCTCGATGCCGATGCCCAAATGCGCAAAACGTCAGATGCAATCGTCATGTTGTTGGCGCTCAATCAAGGGCGGGACGGATTTGTGCATGGTTATCTGTCTGATCTGGTGGGCGGGCGCGATCAGCTTGATAACACACAGCGGGCTTTTTTCCGTTCGCTTCGGGTGGCAGCAATTGCGCTGGCGCTTTCGCCGATATTGCTGGTCGTGTCGGTGATGCTGTTTTTACACGTAGACCAGATCGTCAGCGCCGGGCACGGCAAACTGTTCGGCTTCAGTTATGATTTGTTATTCTTTGTCGGCAGTTTCGGTGCGATAGGGGCACTGGTCAGCATGATGATGCGGTTGGGTAAGGATGTCGACTGGGCGGAAATGGAACCGGCGTCGGTTTTTTTCAATTTTTTGTTTCGACCCTGCCTTGGTTTTTGCTTCGCTCTGATCGTGTTACTGGCACTGCGCGCCGGTATTCTGCCGATCCCGCTGGATCAGTTGCACAATATTTCCGACATGGATCAGATCGGAACGATTTCTGGTGCGGGGCAACAGATTTCCATCGTACTGGTGCTGGCATTCCTGTCAGGCTTTAGCGAGCGGCTAAGCTCTGCTCTTGTCAAACGGGTCGAAGATCGGGTCGAAGCGGGCTAGGTGCCCGCTTCGCTTTAAGGCATTACTTCAGGCCGAGATGGCGTTTAAGGTATTTGCCGGTATAGCTTTCCTCGTTGGCCATGATGACCTCTGGTGTGCCGCAACCAACCAGCTTGCCGCCACCATCACCACCCTCGGGACCGATATCAATGATCCAGTCGGCAGTTTTTATGACATCAAGGTTATGTTCGATCACAACCACCGTGTTGCCCTGATCGACAATGGTGTGCAACACTTCCAGGAGCTTGCGGATATCATGGAAATGAAGCCCGGTGGTTGGTTCATCAAGGATGTATAGCGTGCGGCCAGTGGCCCGCTTTGACAGTTCCTTGGCAAGCTTCACGCGCTGCGCTTCACCACCCGAAAGGGTCGTTGCCTGCTGACCGAGATGGATGTAGCTCAACCCGACCTGTTTTAAGGTTTCCATCTTGTCGCGAATGGACGGAACGGCCTTGAAGAAATCGGCCCCTTCTTCGACTGTCATATCAAGAATGTCAGATATCGATTTGCCTTTAAATGATATTTCCAGCGTTTCGCGGTTGTATCGCTTCCCCTTACATTGATCACAGGTAACGTAAACATCAGGCAGGAAATGCATTTCGATCTTTATCACGCCATCGCCCTGACAAGCTTCACAACGGCCACCCTTGACGTTGAACGAGAAACGGCCGGGCTTGTAACCGCGTGTTTTGGCTTCGGGCAATTGCGCGAACCAGTCACGGATCGGGGTGAAGGCCCCGGTATAGGTGACCGGGTTGGAACGTGGGGTGCGGCCAATCGGGCTTTGGTCGATATCGATGATTTTGTCGATATGTTCGATGCCGGTGATGGTGCCATGGGCACCGGGGTGATTGCGTGCATTATGCATCCGCTTGGCAAGTGCTTTATACAGCGTTTCAATGACAAGGCTGGACTTGCCGCCACCCGAAACACCGGTAACACAGATGAATTTGCCAAGCGGGAATTTGGCATCGACATTTTGCAGGTTGTTGGCGCGGGCACCCTTGATCGCAATCGATTTGCCATTACCCTTGCGGCGCTCCTTGGGAACGGCGATCTGTTCAACCCCGACAAGATACTTTCCGGTCAGGCTGTTCGGGTTCTGCTGGATCTGTTCGGGTGTGCCTTCGGCAACAATACGACCGCCATGGATACCAGCACCAGGGCCCATATCAACGACGTAATCGGCGGCACGAATGGCGTCTTCGTCATGTTCAACAACAAGCACGGTGTTGCCCAGATCGCGAAGACGTTTAAGGGTCTCAAGCAAGCGGTCATTGTCACGCTGATGCAGGCCAATGGAAGGTTCATCCAGAACATACAAGACCCCGGTCAGGCCGGACCCGATTTGCGACGCCAGCCGGATACGCTGGCTTTCGCCACCTGAAAGTGTGCCAGATGTACGCGACATCGACAGATAATCCAGCCCGACATCCCGCAGGAAACGCAGGCGATCATTGATTTCACGCAGGATGCGTCGCGCGATTTCGGTTTCTTTTTCGTTCAGTTTGCCTTCAAGCGCCTGGAACCAGTCGGCGGCCTTGCCAATCGAAAGATCGGTGATCTCCGAAATCGTGGATTTGTCGATCTTCACGGCCAGTGCCTCGGGTTTCAGGCGATGGCCGTGGCAAGTCGGGCAGCTTGAAACCGTCTGATATTTCGAAAGTTCATCGCGTGCCCACTGGCTGTCGGTTTCGCGCCAGCGGCGCGACATGTTGGGAATGACGCCTTCGAACGGTCGGGCAACCTTGTAGCTGCGCGAACCGTCATCGTAGGTCACCGTGACGTCTTCATCACCTGAACCATACAGAATGATGTCCTGTGCTGTTTTCGGAAGCTTTTCCCATGCGACATTGGTCTTGAAGCCGAAATGCTTGGCGACCGCCCGTAGGGTTTGAAGATAATATTTCGATGTGGTGCTGGCCCAAGGCGCAACAGCGCCGTCGTCAAGGCTTTTGCCTTCATCGGGGACGACCAGTTCCGGGTCGAATTCCATCTGGGTGCCAAGACCATCGCAAGCCGGGCAGGCGCCAAACGGGTTGTTGAACGAAAACAGGCGTGGCTCGATTTCTTCTATCGTAAAGCCGGAAACCGGGCAGGCGAACTTTGCCGAGAACACGGTTGTTTCCCCGGTTTTGGCATCTTCGGTCAGAACGATACCGTCTGTCAGTTCAAGGGCGGTTTCAAAACTGTCGGCAAGGCGGGTTGCAATCCCTTCCTTGACGATTAGACGGTCGACAACGACCGAGATATCGTGCTTTAGCTTTTTGTTCAGTTCAGGCGCTTCGTCGATGTCATACATTTCGCCATCAATCTTGACGCGCTGGAAGCCGCGCGTGCGCAGATCACGTAGTTCCTTTTTGTATTCACCCTTGCGCCCCCGAACAAACGGTGCCAGCAGATAAAGCCGCGTGCCTTCGGGCATTTCCATAACGCGGTCAACCATCTGCGATACGGTCTGGCTGACAATCGGAAGGCCGGTTGCCGGGGAATACGGGATGCCAACGCGCGCCCAGAGAAGACGCATATAGTCATAAATTTCGGTAACCGTTCCCACAGTCGAGCGCGGGTTGCGCGATGTTGTTTTCTGTTCGATGGAAATGGCAGGAGACAGGCCATCAATATATTCCACATCGGGTTTTTGCATCAATTCAAGGAATTGACGTGCATACGCTGACAGGCTTTCGACATAACGACGCTGTCCTTCGGCATAAATCGTATCGAACGCCAGCGAACTTTTGCCCGACCCTGACAGACCAGTGATGACCACCAGAGCATCGCGAGGCAGTTCAACATCGATATTTTGCAGGTTATGTTCTTTCGCACCGCGAACCGAAATTTTCGTCAGCATGTCGGGCCTTTTGTTCCTGTAATGTTCGGGAAAGGTATAGAGGAGCCAATCCTGATACGCAAGCGCGCCCCTGACAGTTCCTGTCAGTATCTGTCAGGAGTGGTTTATTTTTGCAGTGGCGCAAGATCGCCCACGAAAAAAACCCGCCGGAAAAACCGGCGGGTTGAACATGCTTTTGCAATCCTAAAGGATCACCCTTTGGTAACCGACCGACCGGTTGCGCCAAGATCCTTGAAAGCTTCTTCGAGGCGGGCCGCCATCGAGAGTTCGGCTTCGCGGACCCATACGCGCGGGTCGTACTGTTTTTTGTAGGGCTGATCGGTATCCGGATCGACCTGATATTTGAAAGCACGTGCATTGGCTTCGACATATTCGCCAACCGGGCGCGAATAGGCGAACTGGGTATCGGTATCGATATTCATCTTGAAGACGCCGTAGCTGACGGCTTCTTCGATTTTTTCTTTTTCCGAACCCGAACCGCCATGGAATACGAAGTCCAGCGGCCGGTCGCCAAGGTTATGCTTTTCCGAAACGTATTTCTGGGATTCCAGAAGGATTTCCGGACGAAGTTTGACGTTGCCAGGTTTATAAACACCGTGAACGTTACCGAATGCCGCCGCGACCGAGAAATGGCCAAGCGGAGCAAGGCGGCGGTATGCTTCTTCGACTTCTTCTGGGCGGGTATAAAGGCGCGGATCAATTTCCTCGACACTAGTATCAAGGTCATGGCCGATACCGTCTTCTTCGCCGCCGGTCACGCCCAGTTCGATTTCCAGACTCATTTCGATTTTCGACATGCGTTTGAGGAACTCTTCGCAGGTCGACAGGTTGTCTTCGAGCGGTTCCTCGGACAGGTCCAGCATATGGGAGCTATAAAGCGCCTTGCCGGTCTCGGCATAGGCCTTTTCGCTCCATTTCAGCATTTCATCGACCCACGGAACGAATTTCCGGTTTGCGTGGTCGGTATGCATGACGACAGCAACACCATAATATTCAGCCATCAGCTGGGCATGGCGTGCCGCCGAAACGGCGCCTACCACACGGGCAGCCGCAGCGTCCTTGATGCCCTTGCCGGCAAAGAACTGTGCACCGCCATTCGAAAGCTGAATGATGATGTCAGAACCGGCATTTGCAGCGGCTTCAAGGGCGGCATTCATCGTGCTGGACGATGTGATATTGACGGCGGGAAGGGCGTAACCGTCCTGCTTGCAGGCAGCGACAAGGTCACGATAGGCAGAACCGGTAACAACACCGGGTTTAACGGAAGGCATGTGGGTACTCCTCCTGGGGGTCAGAGTATTATTGTTTCCCCCGTGCGCACCGACTGATCCGCAGCGAGGGCAATCCGTAAGGAGCCCAATGCATCTTCCATATGCTGCGTAAGGTCAAGGTTTTCCATTATAGACTTTAGGAAAAATTGCTGTTCACGCAGACACAGGCCGTCATGATCGGGCTCGTCGTCTGTGCGGATGATTTCGTCAGATTGTGTAAATTTTCCGGCAGCATCTGTGGCAGCATGGTGAAGCTTTAAGGCATTCGTCTTTGTGTGGGTGTCGATATCGGCTGAACCGGCACCTTTTTCTTCAACATCGGTGATGGAAACACAGCCTTTCGGTCCGATCACATCTTTGACGAAAAAGGCGGTTTCGCTGATCATTGGTCCCCAACCGGCCTCGTACCAGCCAACTGATCCGTCATCAAAGCGCACCTGCAACTGACCATAGTTATACATTTCAGGTGCAACTTCATCAGACAGGCGTACGCCGATGGCGCTGACCGATACCGGTTTTGCGCCGGTCATCAGGCACATCATGTCAAGATAATGCACACCACAATCGACAATCGGTGAAACACTGTTGAGCAACCGTTTATGGGTTTCCCAGAAAGCACCGCTGCTTTGTTGGTTCAGGTTCATGCGCATGACGAGCGGCTTGCCGAGTGTCTTTGCAACTTCAACGAACTTTTCCCAAGACGGATGATGGCGCAGGATATAGCCGATCACCAGTTTGCGACCGTGCTTTTTGGCTGCATTGACCACACGTTCGGCATCCTCGGCAGTAGCTGCCAACGGCTTTTCAATAAAGACATGCGCCCCGGCTTCAAATGCGGCGATGGCAAAATCAGCATGGGTTTCGGTATATGTGTTGATCGAAACTGCATCAGGTTTTGTTGCCGCCAGGGCAGTATGAAAATCGGTAAATTGCGGGTAGGCGGCAAAACCATCCGGAAGGTTTTCTGCCGGGATTTCGGAACGGGCACACAGTCCGACGATTTCGTACCCTTCAAGCGCGTGATAGGCTTTGGCATGCGATAATCCCATATTGCCAAGACCGACGACAAGAATACGAACCGGCTTCATGTTGTGCCTCCTGATAAGTTTTTAATGCTTTGTTGTATTGAGATTATTCTACGCCTTTGATCCAGCTGCGAGTGACGTTGTAATCGTCATCAAACAGGATCATGTCGGCCTGATAGCCCGGTGCGATGCGACCCATGACATCGTCAAGTTTCAGGAACGCGGCCGGATACAGGGATGCCATGCGAAGGGCTTCGCCAAGATCGATGCCGACCATTTCGACGCAATTCTTAACCGCGGCGATCATGTCGAGGTCCGATCCGGCCAATGTACCATCAGCCAGCGCGCAGCGACCATCGGTGGCCATGATCTCCTCGCCACCCAGAACAAAGCGTTTTTCGTCAGCCCCGACTGTTGGCATGGCGTCGGTCACCAGCATGATCTTGCCTTTGGCCTTGGCGTGAATGGCAACCTTCAGAACGGCTGGATGCACATGATAGCCATCAGCGATCAATCCGCACCAGGTGCTGTCATCGGCCATCGCCGCACCGGCAACACCGGGTTCACGGTGGGTCATCGGGCTCATGGCATTAAACAAATGCGTGAAGCCGCGCATGCCTTCGGCAATGGCAGCCTGTACGTGGTTATAAGTGCCTGCAGTATGACCGGCACAAACCAGAACGCCACGATCAGCCAGCTTTTTAATTGTGCCTTTGGCGGCCTTTTCCGGGGCCATGGTCACCAGGATACGGCCATTGGTAAGGCGGGTCAGAAGATCAATCGCGTCACCTTCCATCGGGCGGATGATGTTCGCGTCATGCACGCCTTTGCGTTCGGCATTCAGATACGGGCCTTCCAGATGGATGCCGACAATGCCCGGCACATCCTGGCTGATCGCATCGGTGACGGCCGTTATCGCGGCTTCCATTTTATCGCGGTGATCGGTGATCAGGGTCGGCAGCATGGCCGTGGTGCCATATTTACGGTGGGCAGCCATAATCGCACGAATACCGTCGACATCGGGTTCGTCATTCAGCAACACACCGCCGCCACCATTGACCTGAACATCGATAAGGCCCGGTGCAAGTGTCTGATTTTTTGCATCAATCACGTTGATGTTTTCAGTAATATCGCTGCTTTCGACAATTGCATCTACCTTGCCGTTCCGGACAATGACAGCTTTGCCGTTATGGAAATCTGTACCGTCAAAGACACGTGCATTGGTAATGGCAAAATCGGTCATCAGTGCGTCTCCGTTACTTTGGACAGGTGTGGTGGCGCATCTGGATTGCAACCACGTTCCAGCGCAACATGTTCTGCGAGCGTATAGAATGTCTGGATCATTGCGATGGGGGCCAGAAGCGGGTGGATATCCTCGACCACCGGAAGATGGCCCTTGATATCAGCGTGACCGGTTTCGGCGGCGAACAGATTATTGGTTTTCGCCCGCATTTCTTCGAGGAAACCCTCGACACTTTCGCGCGATGCATCCTGTTGGGAAAATACCAGCAACGGGAAGTCCTTGGTTACCAGTGCCATCGGGCCATGCTTCACTTCGGCTGCGCTGAAAGCTTCGGCATGCAAGCTACTGGTTTCCTTGAATTTAAGGGCTGCTTCCTGTGCGATGGCAAAGGCCGGACCTCGGCCGATCACATAAAGACCGTTTGATTTCGCAATCGCGTCAGCAGCATCAAGCCAATCCTTGCCAAGTGCCTTTTCTAGTGACGCGGGCAGGGTGGAAAGTGCTTTGTTAAAGGCTGGATCCCGGGTCCATCCCCCAACGATCTGTGCGATGGCAGAAAGGGTTGCGATATAGGATTTAGTGGCGGCAACACTTGTTTCAGGTCCTGCCATCAGCGGAATGACATGGTCAACCGTATCGGCCAACGGGGAATCAACGACATTGACCAATGCCAGGGTGCGGGCACCGGCATTATGGGCGGCCTCGGCATTCTTGACCAAGTCCGGGCTTTTGCCCGACTGGGAGACGGCAATGAACAGGGCGTCCTTGCTGGCGATAGACCGGTTATATATCGAGACGATCGATGGGGCCGCAGATACGACCGGAATACCAAGCTGGCTTTCAATCAGATATTTTGCATAAAGCGTTGCATGATCAGAGCTGCCGCGCCCACACGTCACAACGAATTTCGGCGGGTTGGCACGCAGGTCTGCGACCAGAGCATCAATTGCAGCCTTGTTATGATCAAGCTGCTTGGCAACGACGACCGGGGCTTCGGCCAGTTCGCGACCCATCTGGGTTTTTGGTTTCCAGCGCGTGCTCATATCGAGTGTTTCCTCAAACTTTTGGGGCGACGTGCGACGCGATCATTTTCAACGCGCATCAACTTGCATTTCGGCGATGAAGTCGTAACTGTCGCCACGGTAATAGGAACGGGTGAATTCGACAGGGGTGCCGTTCGCAAGGAAGGAACGGCGTTCGATGTAAAGGGCTGCGCTGCCATCAGGTACGCCAAGGATTTTTGCCGTTTCGCCATCAAACAGTTCAGCCCGAAGACGTTGAAGAGCGCGTTCAGGCTTTTTGCCGTATTTTGCCAGCGCATCATAAAGCGACTTTTCGACTTCATCCGGGCTTGGCAGGAAGGCGCGTGGCACGACTGCGTATTCGAGAGCCATCGGTTTGTCATTGGCTGTACGTAAACGCCGCAACCTTGTTACTTCTGTACCCGGCGAAAGATTAAGCGCCATGGCTTCTTCGGGCGAGGCATGACCGAGGGTTTTTTCAATCCAGACTGCACCGGGCTTCATACCACGCGTGATCATATCCTCGGTAAAGGATGTCAGGCGCGAAAGGGCCTGTTCAACGCGCGGGGCGACAAATGTGCCTGCGCCGTGACGCTGTACAAGGACGCCTTCTTCTACAAGGGCACGCATGGCATTTCGTACGGTAACGCGTGAAATACCAAGTTCATTAGCTAGATCGCGTTCGCTTGGCAGGGCGTCATCGACTTTCAGGATACCATCATCGATAACGGCCTTGATTGCCGTTTGCAGGCGGCGATACAGCGGGCCATGACCGATATTTTCGATGTCCCGGGCACGCAGGCTTGCGATGACGTCTGCTGTACTGATCATGCATGCACCTTTTGATATTTCCTGGCCATCAGGATTGCCCCATGCAGGGCATCGTTTTGTGCCGGAACCAGATCGGACCGGATATCGTCAGGCATGCGTTTGGCCATCTGCTCGGCAAGGCCGCCCATCAAACTCAGCCGTTTCGCGCCGAATTCCTGAAGCTTGTGCAGAATATTGCGATTTGCGGTTACAGCAACATCAATGATGGCGGCGGCAGTCGAGTCACCATGGCTGTCGGCATCGAATACCATTGGGCAGAATGCGCCATAATCAGCTGGTCGGGCTTTCTCGGCAAAAGCGACGATTTCTTCTGGATTGTCGTTAAAATGTTTCATGACGGCGCGAGTCAGTTCGGATGACACCGCCAAACCTTCGTGGGCAAGCAGGGCGGTTTCAATCGCCGTCCGGCCAATACGGGCGCCGCTTCCGATATCAGAAATCTCGAAGCCCCAACCAGCAAGTGCCAATTCACGACCCTCGACAATCGCCTGTCCGCAGGTACCGGTTCCAACAATCAATATGGCACCATCAGCACCATCATGTGCGCCAAGGCATGCAGTGTAGGCATCGGTCGCAAAACAGGCACTGGCGAACGGATGTTTATAGGATTCGGCAAGTTTGCGTTCGCGCTCCAACGGCAAACCGGCCAGTCCAAGTCCTGCGTGCAAATCCGAAATGCGGCTGTCGGAAAGGCCTGCTTCCTTGAGTGCCATGGTCGCAGCGGCAATGATTTCACCAAAGACGTGGTTTATGCCAAGGCGGGTATTTGCCCCGCCGCGCATGGCTTCACCGAGGGTTTCGCCCGCGCTATTGACAATGCGCGCCCGGCAGCGCGTACCGCCACCATCAATGCCAAGGTAGAGCTTTTCTTTTTGTGCGTTTTGCATTCCGACCATCCCTAACTGAAGGGATCATAGCAGAGTGGTATCTTGAAAAGCAATACCAATATAAATCCACTAATGCTGTTCTCGGTCCCATTTTGGCATTGTGTAGATAAGGATGGCGCTGCCGGTGATAAATTGAAATCACCTATTATCTATTTGAAAACAAGTGAAATATGAGGTGCATTTGAGTAAATTTCGGGGTACGTGCAGGAAGTGCCTTGCCTTGCTGGTATCATAATGGTATTTAATTGATGGAGGGAGATTGGAAAATGGCATCACGCACTGAAGAATTTGATATGCGCTTTGCCGGGTTGGATCGGTGGTCCGACGCCGATTTCCTTATGGTTTTGTGGGAAGGCCAGATGCGCGCGGTCGCATCGCTGGGGCCGGTCCTGTCGGATATGGCAATAGCTGCAAACGGGATAGCACGTCGCCTGGAGGGCGGCGGGCGTCTCGTTTATGTTGGTGCTGGAACTTCCGGCACGGTGGCCTGGCAGGATGCCAAGGAACTTGGCGGAACTTTTGGCTGGCCCGAAGACATGACCATTGTCATGTTGGCAGGCGGTTTACAAAGCGAGCCGGGTGTATTCAATTCCGCTGAAGACGATACCAAAGCAGCCGAAAATGAAATTACCCGACATCGCATAGGTGAAGGTGACGCGGTCATTGCCGTCGCGGCCAGTGGCTCTACGCCTTATACATTGCGCGCCGTTAAACTGGCCCGCGAGCGCGGTGCTTACACCGTTGGTCTTTGCAATAACCCTGATGGCAAACTTTTGACGACGGCAGAGTGCGGTATTTTTCTTGATAGCGCGCCCGAAGTTATCGCTGGCTCAACCCGGATGGGGGCAGGGACCGCGCAGAAGGCTGCCATAAATATCCTTTCATCGCTTGTCATGAGCAAGCTGGGGCGACTTTTTGATAATCTGATGGTCGGCATGCGTGCCGAAAACATCAAGTTGCATGATCGCGCCATCCGCATTACGGGGCATATTGCTGGTTGCGATGCGCGGAATGCCGAAAGCGCCCTTGAAAAAGCACAGTTTGATATCCGCATCGCGGTCCTGATTGCCAAAGGGCACGAGACCGCGAAAGCCAAAGAAATTCTTGCGATGTTTAACGGAAATCTCCGGGCAGCGCTTGAGTATAAGGACTGACATCTGCAGGGATAGCAGTCCGCCGACATTGATCAGAGGAGGCATAAATGTCGAATAAAGTGTTTGCAAAAGGCCTGGCAGCGGCCCTGGCGGCAAGTGTCGCCCTGGTTCCGTTGATGGCATCTGCCGGCGAACTCGTGATCGAGAGCTGGCGTAACGACGATATCGATATCTGGAATGATCAGATTATTCCGGCCTTTAACAAGGAATATCCTGAAATCAAGGTGACTTTCTCGCCGACCCCGCCGACAGATTATAACGCGCTGATCAATGCGAAATTCGCAGGCGGTACTGCTGGCGATCTGATTACCTGCCGTCCGTTCGATGCGTCGCTTGAACTTTACAAGCAGGGAAATCTTGCACCGCTTGATGACATCAAGGGGATGGACAATTTCTCGGACGTTGCGAAATCCGCATGGCAGACCGATGATGGTTCCGCCACCTTCTGTCTGCCAATGGCATCGGTTATTCATGGCTTTATTTATAACAAGGAAGCCTTCGAGGCGGCCGGTGTAGAAGTGCCGAAAACCCGCGAAGAGTTCTATGCCGCCCTTGATAAAATCAAGGAAGAAGGCAGCTATATCCCGATGGCAATGGGGACTGCTGATCAGTGGGAAGCCGCCACAATGGGCTTCCAGAACATTGGTCCGAATTACTGGAAAGGCGAAGAGGGCCGTAAAGCCCTGATCGATGGTAGCCAGAAATTCACCGACAAGCCGTATATTGATACCTTTACTGAACTGGCGAGCTGGTCGAACTATCTGCCGGACGGTTATGAAGCCATTTCCTATCCGGATGCGCAGAACCTGTTCTCGCTTGGTCGCGCGGCAGTTTATCCGGCCGGTTCGTGGGATATTTCCCTGTTTAACAGCCAGGCCGATTTTGAATTCGGTGCCTTCCCACCGCCCCCGGCTGCGGGTTCGGATACCTGCTATATCAGTGATCATACCGATATCGCGCTGGGTCTGAATGCCAAATCGCCGAATGCCGCCGAAGCAAAGATCTTTCTCGAATGGATGACCGGTTCGGAATTTGCGTCGCTTTATTCGAACGCGCTGCCGGGTTTCTTCTCGTTGTCGAACCACAAGGTTGAAATCAGCGATCCGGTTGCCAACGAGTTCGTCAGCTGGCGCCAGAAATGCGAGTCAACCATTCGTAACTCGTATCAGATTCTGTCACGCGGCACGCCGAACCTTGAAAACGAACTGTGGAACATTTCCGCACAGGTTATCAACGGCACCGTTACCCCGGAAGAGGCAGGCAAAGCTACCGAAGCCGGACTTGCGAAGTGGTATGCGCCGCATCAGTAAGGCCTGAATACAGATGGCAGGTGACTTCTTGCGCCTGCCATCCTTGTATCCGCAGTAATATGTTGCAGTTCCGCAGATCACGCTGATTGACAAATGCGGCGGACAGGACTGCAATCAGGCGCTTAGATGAACGCTTTCGACCGGGGGCGCGTTCCCCTTACGCTTAATCTCAGAAAGACAGGATAAGGTATGGCGCATTCCGGGCCCATGACCGATTGGCGCAAGGCAAAATTGCCTGTGTTTGCCTTTCTGGCACCTGCGACGATCATCTACACATTGTTCATGATCTATCCGCTGATCGATTCCATACGTCTCAGTTTTTATTCCACGCCAAGCGGCGGGGAGATGGCCTTTGTCGGTTTCGATAACTATCGAACCATTCTGGGAGATCCGGACTGGTCGGCGACCTTCTGGAACAGTTTCTGGAACAACATGAAATTCTTTGCGGTTCACATGCTGGTGCAGAACCCGATCGGGATCGCGCTTGCGGGTATTTTAAGCCTTCCGCAACTGAGGTTCCGCAACACCTATCGCACGATGATGATCATGCCAACCATGCTGTCGGTGGTGATTGTCGGTTTCATCTGGCAACTGATCCTGAGCCCTGTCTGGGGTGTGGGCGTCGATATCCTTGATATTTTCGGCCTGAAATCACTGTTTGGTCCGTGGCTTGGCAAGGAAGGTTCGGCCCTGATCACGCTTTCCTTTATCTCGGTCTGGCAGTGGGTCGGCATCCCGCTGATGCTGATTTATGCGGCCCTTCTGGCTATCCCCGATGATCTGGTCGATGCGGCGATTGTCGATGGCGCGACCCATTTCGAGGTGTTTCTGCATATCAAGCTGCCGCTGGTTCTGCCGACGGTTGCGATGGTGTCGATCCTGACATTTGTGGGTAACTTCAATGCGTTCGACCTGATTTATGCCGTAAAGGGTGCGTTGGCCGGTCCGAATTTCTCGACCGATATCATGGGCACACTGTTCTATCGCACATTCTTTGGCTACCAGTTGCAGCTTGGCGATCCGAGCCTGGGGGCGACGGTCGCGTCACTGATGTTCCTGATCATTCTTGCTGGTGTTCTGTTCTATCTGTTCGCCGTGCAGCGCCGTCTGGCGCGCTACCAGTTGTAAGGAGGCGGCCAGATGATGATGAATAAAAATATTCGCAGGGAAGACATGTCGCGTGCCGTGATCGTGCATGCGATCCTGCTGACCTACACGTTGGTGGCGCTGTATCCGATCTTTCTCGTGATCATCAACGCATTCAAATCCCGCAAAGGTATTTTTAAAGACCCGATGGGGTTGCCGAATGCGGAAACCTTTAGTCTTGACGGTTTTACCAAAGTCCTGGCCAAGTCGAATTTCGAGCTGTTTTTCTTTAACAGCTTTACCGTAACCGTCGTTACCATCGTTATTGTTCTGCTGCTTGCATCGATGGCCGCCTGGGCGCTTTCGGAATACAAGTTTCCGGGCAATACGTGGCTTGCGCTGTATCTGGCTGTTGGCATCATGGTTCCGATCCGTCTGGGATCGGTTTCAATCCTGAACCTGATTGTGGAGTTGGGATTGATCAATACGTTGACCGCACTTGTGTTGGTCTATGTGGCGCAGGGGTTGCCTTTGGCGATCTTTATCCTGACAGAATTCATGCACCAGATACCCAAGGATTTGAAAGAAGCCGCCCGTTGCGACGGGGTCGGTGAATTCAAGATTTTCTTTGCAGTTATCCTGCCGCTGATCCGACCGGCCGTGGCAACGGTCGCCGTGTTTACCATGATCCCGATCTGGAATGATCTTTGGTTCCCGCTGATCCTTGCCCCGGGGGATGGCAAGCAGACCATTACGCTTGGTATCCAGCAATTCATTGGACAGTACGTTACCGACTGGAACGCGGTTCTGGCATCGTTGAGCCTCGCGATCATTCCGATCCTGATTCTTTATCTGATTTTCTCCCGACAACTCATTCGCGGCCTGACATCTGGCGCGGTGAAATGAGTATGATTGTGACAGGAGCTTACCTAAATGGCTGATTTGAAACTGGACCAGATCCGCAAAAGCTATGGCGCTGTTGACGTGCTGCATGGCATTGATCTGGATGTGAAGGACGGAGAGTTCGTCGTATTTGTTGGGCCGTCCGGCTGCGGCAAATCGACGTTACTGCGTATCATTGCCGGTCTGGAAGATATCACCGGTGGTGATCTGATGATCGACGGGGATATCGTCAATACCAAAAGCCCGCGCGACCGCGGGATTGCGATGGTATTCCAGTCCTATGCGCTTTATCCGCATATGACGGTCTATAAAAATATGGCGTTCGGCTTGAAGCTTGCCAATCACGACAAAAGCGCGATTGACCAGCGGGTGCGAGAAGCCGCCCGCATTCTGCAACTGGACAAGCTGCTGGATCGTCGTCCTTCTGAATTGTCGGGCGGGCAACGTCAGCGTGTCGCAATTGGTCGCGCCATTGTGCGTCAGCCGAAAGTTTTCCTGTTTGATGAACCACTGTCGAACCTGGATGCGGCGTTGCGCGTTCAAACCCGTATCGAGATCGCCAAGCTGCATCAGGAACTAAAATCAACGATTGTCTACGTCACACATGATCAGGTCGAAGCGATGACGCTTGCCGACAAGATCGTTGTGATGAATGCCGGCAATGTCGAGCAGGTCGGATCACCGATGCAGCTTTATCATCATCCGCAAACACGCTTTGTTGCCGGTTTTATCGGATCGCCTGCAATGAATTTCACAACGGTTCATATTGATGCCGTCGAACAGGGCAAGGTAACCGTTACCGTGCCGGGAGGCGCCAAGGCTGTTCTGCCGTTTGACGTGCCCGCAGGTGATGTCGGCAAGGATGTCGAACTGGGAGTCCGGCCGGAGCATCTTTCACCGGGTGAGCAGGGGGATTTGTCGATTTCCGGCGAGGTCGATGTTGTCGAGAAGCTCGGCGACTCTACCTATCTGTACCTCAAGCTGGCGAATGGGGACCGCTTCACAGTTCGCGCGCCTGGCCACAGCCGTATTAAAATTGGCGAAACTCTCAGTGCCGCAGCCGAAGCCGGGGCTTCTCATCTGTTTGATGCCAACGGAAAGGCCTATGACAAGCTTCAATGCCCACCGGAATATAGTGCCGCCGAATAGAGTTTAGCTTCCAGATATTTAGACATGAAGGGGTAGCCGGTTTGGCTGCCCCTTTTTTATTTGCAAGCAGATGCGTTTGGGGCCCGAAATTCCGAAAAATTGTTGCAGAAGTTTAACTTGCAGAAAGTCCGGTTTCACGGCGAGAATTGAAACGAATTGTTCAAAAGAACGCAAAATGATCGATTTTGCTTTCGTTTCAACAGAGTTTCTTGCGATACTGGTGCTGTCCCGGAACGTTAGCAATGCCCTAGAATGCATTGACGCCGGACAGGGGAAGTGCCGTCACGTCAACAGAGAGGTAAAATAATGTCGAAAAAGCATGGCGCACTGCGCGGTTCTTTGCTGGGGCTTACTGCTCTTGCCGGAATGGCGATGCTTGGTGCAAACGCACAGGCTGAAGAGCTTCGTTTGCTGACCTGGGGTGGATATGCCCCGGATGACGTCGTCGAGATGTTTGAGAAAGAGACCGGAATCGACGTTGAAGTCACGCTTTCGAACAACGAAGACATGATTTCCAAACTGCGTGCTACCGGTGGTGGCGGTTTCGATCTTGCCCAGCCGTCCCAGGACCGCATTTCTGGTGCACAGCTCGAATATGGCATTTACAAGCCGATTGATCTTTCCAAGATTGATGCTGCGAAGTTCATTCCGTCGATGCTGGAAGCAACCAAGAAAAATACCACGCTTGATGGCGAGGTTTATGGTGTCCCACATGTCTGGGGGACCAGCGGCCTGATCGTTGACACGACCAAAGCTGGTGACGTCAAAGATTATACCGATCTTTGCAATGCCGATATTTCGGGCAAGGTTTCCTATCGCCTGAAACGTCCAACCCTGATCGGATTTGCTTTTGCAATGGGTATGGACCCGTTTGCGGCATATGGCGATGAAGCCAAGTATCAGGAAATTCTTGATGCGGTTGAGAAAAAGCTGGTTGAGTGCAAGCCAAACGTCAAAACCTATTGGGAAGGCGGCGATGCACTGCTTAACCTTGTGCGGTCGGGCGAAGTTGTTGCCGCAATGGCATGGGATACCGGTGGCTGGAAACTCAATAACGACAACGCCGATATCACGTTTGTTGCCCCTGCATCAGGTGCATTGGGCTGGATCGATACCTTCGTCTTGCCGCGCAAATCCGATAACGAAGATGCTGCTTACAAGTGGATCAATTTCGTCATGCAGCCTGAGATTGCTGCCAAAATCACCGCAAGTGCCGGTAACTTTACCGCATCCAAAGGTGCGGACGAGTTTGCGGATGACAAGCTGAAGGCGCAGTTCCAGGGAAGCTTCCCAGCCGAAGCCCTTGATAACATTAAATGGTATCCGACGGTTCCGGCTGGCCTGGAAACCCTTGAAGGCAAAACGCTTGATCGTGTGAAAGCAGCACAGTCGTAAGCCAAGTTGCTCTGATCCTGTTTGGATCGGATGATAATGTCCCCGGCATATGTTGCCGGGGACATTGCATTTTTTCATTTCTGCGATAGCCGGGTTCAAGCTGGCATCGGTAATTCATTTCAAGCAGGCTCCTATGGCAGATCAATTCGACCTTGAATGTCGTGACGTGGTCAAAAAGTTTGACGCTTTTACCGCGGTAGATTCGATTTCACTTACGATTCCCAAAGGGTCCTTCTTTTCTATTCTGGGGCCAAGTGGTTGCGGTAAAACCACGCTGTTGCGCATGCTGGCCGGGTTTCAGGCACCGACATCGGGCGATATCCTTATCAAGGGATCATCGGTGCTGGGTGTCCCGCCAAACCGTCGACCGGTGAATATGGTATTTCAGCATCTGGCGCTGTTTCCGATGATGAATGTTTCGGAGAACGTGGCATACGGACTGAAACGCCGTGGTGCTGATCGGGCTACAATCGAGAAAAAGGTCATTGATACACTGGCACGTGTCGGGTTGCCGGATTCCGGCCCCAAACAGATCAGTCAGCTTTCTGGAGGGCAGAAACAGCGTATCGCAATTGCTCGCTGCCTTGTGCTGGAACCAGCGGTGCTGCTGCTTGATGAGCCGCTCGGCGCTCTTGATCTCAAGTTGCGTGAGCATATGAAGGTGGAGCTCAAGCAATTGCAGCACGAGATCGGCACGACCTTTGTTTACATCACGCACGACCAATCCGAAGCCTTGGTAATGTCCGATCAGGTGGCCGTCATGAATGCAGGCCGGTTTGAGCAGGTTGGGGCTCCGCAGGATCTTTATTACAACCCGCATACGGCTTTCGTTGCCGGATTTGTTGGAGAAAGCAATCGCTGGAAGGGGACGGTTGGCATGACGCATGACGATCATATCGTTATCAATCTACCGACCGGTGGGGCCGTTCTGGCATCTCGCAAGACTCATCCAACACTGGCTGAAGGGCAACCTGTTGATGTTTTTGTCCGTCCGGAAGCCATCGCGATTGACGGGCAGGGCAAGACTGACAATGCGATTGCCGCAAAAGTTGACAATGTTCTGTTTAATGGTGCCGCCAGCAGTGTTCAGGTCCGCGATAAGGCAACGGGCCATGAAATGACGGTTGCGTTACCGCAAACGGGTGTTTTTGCCAATCTGAAATCCGGTGATCTGGTCAATTTGACCTGGGGGGCTGAACAGACCCGATGCTTTGTCGCAGCACAAAATCAAGAGGCGACAGCATGACAAATCCTGCATCCTCGGGCACTGGCGGGGCTGTTCGCTTTGGCGCGCTATTGCTGGCTATGCCCTTGTTGCTTTGGCTGTTTTTGCTGGTGATCCTGCCGCATGTCGACTTGTTGCTTGTGTCGCTGCGTGAACGGATTTCATATGGCAAGTACGAATTCAGCCTGATCAATTACACCGAGTTTTTTGTCGAGCCGCTTTATTGGAACACCTATGTTCGAACGGCGGTGATGTCGATCATGGCGACCGTACTTACGCTTTTGATCGGTTTTCCTGTTTCCTATTACATCGCCAAAGTCATGCGGGGCAAAGGCAAGAATGTTTTGTTCCTGCTATGTCTGATCCCGTTCTGGGTATCAGAGCTGGTGCGGACGTTTGGCTGGATGATTTTGCTGCGCGAAAGCGGTGTGATCAGCAATTTCCTGCAATGGGCCGGGATCGCCGATGGGCCTGTTGAGATGCTTTATAATGATGCCACCATCATGGTGGGGCTTGTATATACGTCGATGTTGTTCATGGTCGTGCCTCTTGTGTCAGTACTTGACAGCCTTGACGACAGTTTGATTGAGGCAGGCTATGACCTTGGCGGAAATGCATTCACGGTGACACGCGATATCGTCATTCCGCATGCCATGCCCGGAATCGCGTCAGGCTGCATCGTTGTTTTCATGCTGACACTTGGTAACTATCTGACCCCGAACCTTTTGGGCGGCAAGGATAGCCTTTGGTTTACCGAGCAAATCTATACACAGTTCATCACGCGGTTTAACTGGGAATCCGGATCGGCATTCGGGTTCCTGCTGCTGGTTCTGTCATCGATGATTGTTTGGATCGGTCTGAAGCTGAGCCGCCAGACACTTTCAGAAACCGTGAGCTGAGGGAGGAAACCGCCATGATTCCGAGCATTCCGCAGCCGCGCTTTTACAAAGGCATTTACGCAGGGTATATCGCTCTATTTTTCATCTACCTTAGTGCGCCGTTGATTGTTGTTGGTGTGTTTGCCTTCAATGATAGCTTGTTCCCGTCCATGCCATGGGAGGGAGGCACACTCAAATGGTTCTTTGGCAGCGACGGTCCGTATATCGGAATATTCAATGACGGCAAGTTGCTGGAAAGCGTTGGGGTTTCAGCCTTTGTCGCATTTTGGGTGACCTTGCTGTCGGTTACTGTCGGAACCTGCAATGCGTTCCTGTTTGAACGTGCGCAGTTTCCGGGAAAAAATCTGCTTTATGTGGTGGCGTTGTCGCCCTTGGTTATTCCCGGGGTCATATTGGGCATATCGATTCTGGTCTTTTCCAATGCCATTGCAAACGGAATTGAAGAAGCGATTGGATGGGATCTTGATTTCCTGCGACCGGGGCTGTTTCTGGTGATTATCGGACAATTTGCCTTTATCACTACGATAACGACGCTGGTGATTTCTGCGCGTCTTCGCAAATTTGACATCAGCCTGGAAGAAGCCGCACTTAATCTTGGTGCAACACGACAGGCAGCTCTTTGGACGGTTACCATCCCATTCCTGAAACCGGCATTGATCGGGGCGGGGATCGTTGCATTCCTGATGTCGTTTGAAAATTTCAACACAACACTGATGCTAGTCGGATCTGATGCGCCGTTGACCATTGCCATGTTTGACCGCCTCAAACAGGGATCAACACCGGTTCTGAACGCGCTGTCCCTGCTGCTTATGGTGGTTTCTGGCGGCTTGGCATTGCTTTCCGTTTTTGTTCAGCGTGACAGGAATTCCACCTGAGATTACAGCGTCAAGATGCAGCGATCCATGTTCGCAAATGAACATTGAACGGGTATCCTTTGGGTACCCGTTTTGCATATGCAAATGGAGTTGTTGCAATGCGTTGTTGCAAGTGCATGACTTTGTAATATTTGTGAAAGTGCCGAAAAATCTGGGGAAATGTTAAATGTGCGCATGTGAAAGACATTAATGCCATTCATCAGGATTGAAAGCCTTTGCAAGCTGTTCGATTTATGAGATGTTCATATGAACATTTGAAGGGGTCGAATACACAATAAAAATCAAAAACTGACAGTTTTTAAGGTCATTTCGCGCATCAAAAGTAAATTTCCGAAAACTGTCACTTGAGGAAACGTCCCCCTCGAATGAAAACGAATGCGTTGTGTCGACCGATCAACAGGCGGTTGGCGCGAACGAGTTTTTATTTGGGAGATAGAAGATCATGTTTCGCAAAACCCTGATGGCAGCAGCAGCTGTGTTCGCACTGGGCGGCACAGCGAATGCTGCGACCGAGATCACCTGGTGGCATGCCATGGACGGCGCACTGGGCGATGTCGTCAATCAGATCACTGCCGACTTCAACGCCAGCCAAGACGAATATCAACTGGTTGCTGTGAACAAAGGCGGTTACGAAGACACGATGACGGCCGGTATTGCTGCTTTCCGCGCGAAAAACCAGCCGAACATCATCCAGATCTTCGATGCCGGTGCTGCAACCATCATTAACGCCAAAGGCGCTGTTAAACCGGTTCAGGACCTTATGCAGTCAAATGGTGTCAAGTTTGACATCAATGATTACATCCCGGGGGTTCGCTACTTCTATGCCGATTCCGACGGCAAGATGATTGGCATGCCGTTCAACAGCTCGACCCCGCTGCTTTATTTCAACAAAGATGCGTTGGCCAAAGCCGGTGTTGAGGTGCCGAAAACCTGGCAGGAATTCGAAGAAATCGCACCGAAGCTGAAAGAAGCCGGTTTCGAAGGCCTTGCCGAGTCACACAGCCCGTGGATCTTCTTTGAAAACTTCATGTCGCGTCACAACCTTCAGATGGCAACCGCCAACAATGGTTATGATAGCACGGATGTTGAACTTCTATACAACAATGACGCGCTCAAAGATCACTGGAAGCACGTCAAAGAATGGAAAGATGCCGGTTATTTCGGTTACTATGGCCGCGCATGGGGCGCCAACCAGGACGCCTTCCTGCAGCAGAAAGCCGCAATGTGGCTCGGTTCTTCCGGCTCGTTCGGTGGTCTGAAAAAATCTGCACAGTTTGAATTTGGCACTTCGACCCTTCCATATTGGGAAGGCGTTGGTGACGCGCCGAAATCGACCTTCATCGGTGGTGCCTCGCTGTTCGCATTCTCTGGCCACAGTGCAGAAGAAGATGCCGGCGTTGCCAAATTCTTCGAGTTCCTGACCAAACCGGAAACCCAGTTCTACTGGCACAAAGAAACCGGTTATGTTCCGATCACCACCGCGGCCTACGAACTTGCCAAGAAAGAAGGCTACTATAACGAAAGCCCGGACGCCGAAGTCGGCATTCAGCAGCTTTCCGAAGAAGGTGGAGAGTGGACCAAAGGTTATCGCCTTGGTTTCTACGTTCAGATCCGTGAAGTCATCTATCGCGAAGTCGACAAGATGATGAATGGTGAAGCAACCATCGATCAAGCTTTTGTTACGATCGAGGAAGAAGGCAATGCGCTTCTGAAACGCTTCCACGATACCTATTCGAACTAAGCATTATCTCGCTGACAGGGCGGCTTTTACCGGCCGCCCTGTTTTTCGATTCCTGGACCGGTCTTGGGGTTGCGTCAGCAATGAAACGCGTACAATTCGGGCACAGCCCGGTGCCATACTTTTTTGTGGCACCACAAATTCTGATTATTGCGATATTTTTCCTGTGGCCTGCCGCACAGGCAGTTTATCAGTCTTTCCTGCTTGAGGACGCCTTTGGCATGTCCTCGCAATTTGTTTGGTTCCGAAATTTTGAGGATGTGCTTTCGAGCAGCAGCTGGCTGAAGTCAGCCATTTTCACAGCTGTCTTTTCCTTCCTTGTGGCATTCATTTCCATCGCGATTTCGCTGTTTCTTGCCGTTCGGGCCGATGAAGTGATCCGTGGAGCCAAATCATATAAAACGCTTTTGATGTGGGGATATGCCGTTGCGCCGCCTGTGGCTGGCTTGCTGGGCAATATGTTGTTCAACCCGTTGATGGGAGATCTATACAAGCTGTTCAACAGCTTCGGGTTTGAGTTCAATCACATCCAGAACGCCAATGATGCGGCATTTGTCGTGACACTGATTGCCGTGTGGAAACAGGTCAGTGTGAATTTCATTTTCTTCCTGTCAGGTTTGCAGGGAATTCCAAAATCGGTAACTGAAGCCGCCACGCTGGATTGCAAAAGTGCGGAACGTCGTTTCTGGACGATTACCTTCCCTCTGCTGGCGCCAACCACATTCTTCCTGATGGTGATCAACCTGACCTATGCGTTCTTTGAAACGTTCGGGATCATCGATGTTTCGACCAAGGGATCACCGGGTGGTGCGACAGCAACCCTTGTTTACAAGGTTTATGTCGACGGTTTCCTTGGAGCGGATATGGGCGGTAGTTCGGCGCAATCCGTGCTGCTGATGATCATGGTCAGCGTGCTGACTGTGTTCCAGTTCCGATTTATCGAACGCAAAGTGCATTATTAGGGGGACGCGTCATGTATCAGTCAAAATGGCGTTCTATTACCAATCATGTGATCCTTATTCTTGGATCGCTCTTTATGATCCTGCCGGTATGGATTGCGTTCGTTTCATCGACCCATACGCGTGAATTTCTGTTTCAGAACGGCTTGCAGTTCTGGTTTGGCGGACATTTCCTTGAAAATTATGGCGCGATCCTGTTTGACACGGCAGCAACAAAAGGCCGTGTTACGGCGCTTGAAATGCTGTTTAACAGCATGGTTCTTGGACTTGGCTTTGCGATTGGCAAAGTCATCATTTCAATGATGGCGGCATATGCGATCGTCTATTTCCGCTTCCGGCTCGCGGTGCCGATATTCTGGGTCATTTTCTCGACCCTTTTGCTGCCTCTTGAAGTGCGAATTGTGCCATCCTACGAGGTGGTATCAAGCCTTGGGCTACTCAATACCTATACCGGCTTGATCCTACCGCTGATTGCGTCGGCAACAGGTACGTTTTTCTTCCGTCAGTTTTTCAGATCTGTTCCGGATGAGCTTTTGGAAGCCGCGCGTCTGGATGGGGCAGGGCCGCTTCGTTTCTTCATCGATATCCTGGTGCCGCTTTCGGTCACCATGATTGCTGCGATCTTTATCATCATGTTTGTGGTTGGCTGGAACCAGTATCTTTGGCCGTTGCTGATGACTACTGATGATCAGCTTTACACCATCGTGATCGGGATCAAGCAGGTTTATAATTCGCTTTATGAAGGCGGCCAGATTCCGCAGTTCCCCAAGGCATTTGCACTGACAATCATGGCAACCATCCCGCCGGTACTGGTGGTGGTGATTTTCCAGCGAATGTTCGTAAAAGGTCTGGTCGAAACCGAAAAATAGGCTCGATCAACCATTTGATATCAGTGATTTAAAGATACACAGATCCGCATACAGGATACGAAAATGGCAACTGTTACCCTTAATCGGGCTGAAAAAACCTATGACAACGGCTTCAAGGCTTTGCATGGTATCGATCTTCATATTGGTGACGGGGAATTCACCGTTCTGGTCGGCCCGTCGGGCTGTGGCAAATCAACACTTCTGCGAATGATCGCGGGCCTTGAAAGCATTACAGGTGGCGAGATCAAAATCGATGACCGGGTTGTCAACAATGTTGCGCCGGCTGATCGTGACATCGCGATGGTGTTTCAGAACTATGCGCTTTATCCGCATATGACCAACTATGCCAACATGGCGTATGGTCTTAAAAATCGCGGATACAGCAAGGTGGAAATCGACACCCGCGTTCGAGATGCCGCCAAGATTCTGCAGCTTGACGATTATCTGGAACGCAAACCGCAGCAGCTCTCGGGCGGGCAACGCCAGCGTGTGGCAATGGGGCGTGCAATTGTGCGCGAACCAAAGGTTTTTCTGTTTGATGAGCCGCTGTCGAACCTTGATGCAAAGCTTCGTGTCGATATGAGGCTTGAGATCAAGAACCTTCAGCAACGTCTTGGAATTACGTCAGTTTATGTGACGCATGATCAGGTCGAAGCCATGACACTGGCAGATCGCCTGATTGTCATGAATGCCGGCGTTGCCGAACAAATTGGTACGCCGATTGAAATATATGAAAAACCGGCCAGCCTCTTTGTCGCAAGCTTCATCGGATCGCCGTCAATGAACTTCCTGAACGGGACGGTTTCGGATGACAAAAGCCACGTCGTTATCGGCGATGGCAGCAAGATCGATCTTGATCATCAGATCGAGGCCGGTCGAGAACTGGTGGTCGGGGTCCGTCCAGAACACTTTACCCTGACTGTCGATGGCAGTGGTGCATTGAAGGCCAGGGTTCGAATGATTGAATCGCTTGGTGCGGAAACGCTGGTCTATCTTGAATTCGGTGAAAAGAATGAAAGTGTGACGTTGCGCATGCAGGGCACGCATCAGTTTGCCAAAGGACAGGAACTGGCACTTTCGACCACAACCGATCAGGTACATCTGTTTGACAGGGACAGTGGCAAGCGTCTCTGATCTTGATTTGATCTCTGGTTCGTCGCAAGCCGGTCTGCAGCGGCCCCGGTGCGTCTATCGTGCCGGGGCTGTTTTTTAGACGGAGGGAATGCGTAACCGGGTTAATTTTGTCCTTGTTTCGATACAGCCAAGCAGGTAGTTCCTTGGCCATACAACGCAGGAGCATCATGTGAACGCCGAACAGAAACAGGTTCTTTATCAGGAAGCTGAAAAAGAACTGATCAGCATCACCGAGGGTGAAACCAACGTCACCGCGCTGATGGCGACAATCAGCTGTATTCTTGCACAAAAGTTCGACTATTATTTCTGGACTGGCTTTTATATCGTTGATCCAGCGAAAGAAAATGAACTGGTCGTCGGGCCTTATCAGGGGACTTTGGGGTGCCTGCGCATTCCGTTTGGTCGCGGTGTTTGCGGCACAGCTGCTGCGACGCTCAAAACCCAGGTTGTTGAAGATGTTCACGCTTTTCCGGGGCATATCGCCTGTGACAGCCGGTCGAACTCCGAGATTGTCGTGCCGGTGCTGAATGCGCAAGGACAGTTGATTGCGGTGCTCGACGTCGATAGTGTCGAGGCTGGTTCGTTCGACGATACTGATCGCATCGCACTTGAAACTTTAATGCAGCGCATTTTTGCGCAATGATAACTCACCAGTTTCGTTCATACGAAACGGCGGACAACACAAACTTTGGAAGATAACCCATGGCTGGCAGTGTCAATAAAGTCATTCTCGTCGGGAACCTCGGCCGCGATCCTGAAATTCGTTTCACCCAGGCTGGCAAAAAGATTGCCAATTTCAGCATTGCGACCTCGGAACAGTGGCGAGACCGCCAGTCGGGCGAGCGTCGCGAGCGCACCGAATGGCATCGCATCGTCGTTTTCAACGAAGGTTTGGCCGATGTGGTTGAACGCTTTGTGAAAAAAGGCAGCAAGCTTTATATCGAAGGCCAGCTTCGCACCCGCAAATGGCAGGGGCAGGACGGCAAGGACAATTACACCACTGAAATCGTGCTTGAAGGATTCAACTCGAACCTGACCATGCTCGACAACCGCGGCGAAGGCGGCGGCATGGGTGGCGGCGGCGCAAGCTCTGGCGGCAGCTATGGATCGGACAATGGTGGCGGTTATGGCGGCGGATCGGATGCCGGTTGGGGCAATGGTAGCTCGTCGGGCGGCGGTTCTGCGCCTGCCGGAGCACCGGACCTTGATGACGAAATTCCGTTCTAAGACGCGGTTGGTTGCAAGACTTGTTGATGCCCTCGGGAACTTGCTTTTCCGGGGGCATTTTTGTTCATGCCAGAAGAGTGCATCTGAATAAGCCACCCAGCCGATCTTCCGGTTCCCAGCCTCGCATCTGTGAAAAGTAGCATTCCCATGACATCGAATGGCAAGTTGACCCTTGATTTCATAAAGCAGCAGGCAGAAGAAGAACAGCTAATGCCGACGAACTTCAAGCAGGTGAAGCTGACAAAGAAGTTTCTGTTGCCGCACATCCGGAAATTGCAAGACGACTTGCTACGTCTGAGATTGCAGTTTGATCGTGAGTTTGATCAGGCCCGGCACCCGAAAAAAGGCGAATATCCCCAAGGATACTGCTATGAAATCACCAAAGGCGTCAAAGAGCTTTTGGAGCATGAGTTGCAGGCGCCACAGACCGTGGGGATTGGCGCGTTACGAGATTTTTGTCTGAATGGTGGAATAGCCAAACGTGTTTGGGGCAATCTTCGACACGAATATTTTCAGAATGCTTTCCAGTTCGGCGATCTTTACGTCGATGTTTCCAATGATACAGTGACGATCACCAAGCCAAAGGTGGAAATCCTTCCGCTGGCCAAGGCCCGATTCTATTCGATCTCGGACTATGACACCTATGCCGGGCTCGCTGAGAAATACTGGAAGGGTAATATCTATCCAAACCGGCTTTTGCCTGAATTGGCCGTTATGTTCCCGATCTTCTTTGTTTCGGCGGACGGGAAGCCCGAAGCGCATGCGAATTACCAGACGATCCTGTATCGCAATATGCAACTCGATTTCGCGTTAGCGGAGAGGTTCCTGACCAAGGGCAGGTTTCAAGATCGGGTATTGCCTGAAAACCATGCCAAACGTCTGATATCCGAGTTCGGCGGTCTTGAAATGCCGGTATCAAATGATGACCTTAAAAGACACTTCGCCGCCGCCCGGCAAAGCGAATTACGGCTGGATGCTGTTCGTTGTCAATTGCTGCTTGATCAGGCGCGAGCAATTTGAAATTGTTGTAACTTCAAACATATAATGTGTTCGTTTGAACATTTGCGCGGTATTCAAATCCGGGAATATAAATTTGGTCGGACCGATCTTTGGTAACCCGGACATGGGTAGAAACTACATCGTGCAGGACTGTGTCTATGCCGTCATCCTCAACGATGCCGGTGAGGTTGCGGTTGCGCGCACTCCCAAAGGCGTTGTTCTCATCGGGGGCGGGGTCGAGCGTGGCGAAAGTGAGCGTGATGCCTTGCATCGCGAAGCATATGAAGAATCCGGTTACAGGATAGATATTCGCAATCGTCTTGGAATTGCTTCACAATATGTCAGCAATTTTACCAAAGGCCGGTTTCGGCTCAAGCGCGGTGTGTTCTTCCTGTGCGAGTTCACCGAACGACTTGGGCCGCCGGTTGAACCGGATCATGAACTGATCTGGCTTGCCTATGATGATGCGCATCAAAAATTGATCCGGCCATTTCATCGTTGGGCGCTTGAAGTAGGGTTTGCGGGAGAGCAGGCATCGCCTTAACCGCAACACTTTTTATATTTCTTGCCCGAACCACAAGGGCAGGGATCATTGCGGCCAATGTTGACGGAGTTAAGAACAGTTTTTAGGTTTCGTTGTTCGGGAAATTTACCATCTATATAAAGCCAGTTCCCGTTGCGGCGTTCAAATCGGGATATTTCGTGCAAGACATGATCGGTACCCCTATCGCGAAACCGGGCAACGAATTCGACAATACCATTCTGATCAAGAATGCCGCCTTTATCCGTCGCAATTATTTCCAGTCCAGTCCATTCGCATCTGTCCGACCTGATCTGATCCTGATCAAATCCTGATGCCTTTTCCGGAGCCAGTGTTGCCAGAAGGTAATCCGCGTCTCGGCAAACAAATGCGCTGTAACGAGCACGCATCAATTGTTCGGCAGTTGAGGCTTTTCGCTTTCCAGCCAGGATTGCCCCGCAGCAATTGTCGAAACTTTCGCCTTTTCCACAAGGGCAGGGGCCTATGGCTGCAGGTTTATGCATCGCACATCGCAACTGTCCATTGGTCACATAAATCATTTTCGCTCAAACGCATTGTTAATGTCGTGTCATACCAGCCCCAACAGGAGCGGGTATCGACCAGTCCCATTACCACATTTTATGGGGTGCCTTAAAACGCTGCAAAAAACAATCAGTATGCCTTCTTTTTGCCGTATATCGATTTTAGCGTGAAGATATTGGTATTGATAATTCCCGACTGCGTTTATCGGGTAAATTATGTAAAATACTGATATTGAAAGTTAAATATAGCTGAAATCCAGTCAGGTTTATCTTGACGAATTTAGTCGGATTTAGGTATATTAACTTTTGCGGGTGGGGGCCCAATGGCACCGCCGGATGATGTTCCGGCCTAATGGCGGACATGTAAATTGTCGATTTGCTTCGAGGAAGGAAGAGACACGATGAATATACGTTATCTTTGCGTCTGCTGTCCTCTCCCATAGGGCCTATGGGATGAAATTGCGACCGGACGAAACCATTTCCCCAAATGAATGCCGGTCGTCCACGTGATTTAAGTCACAACTGACAGTGTTTGCGCGTCATCTAAAGTCTGTTTGAATTCGTAGGAAGAATTGTCAGGCGTGGTGCGTAAACCTCTCTGGAGGACATGATATGAGCACGATTAAATTACCTGCAGTACCGCAGGACGACGGTTTCTCCGGTTACCTGAGACAGGTCTGGAAGTTTCCGATGCTCAGCGTAGACGAAGAATATATGCTTGCACGCCGCTATCACGAGCATGATGACACGGATGCAGCTCACAAGCTGGTCACAAGTCACTTGCGTCTTGTCGCAAAAATTGCGTTCGGCTATCGGGGCTATGGCCTTCCAATGGCTGATCTGGTGGCCGAGGGCAATACCGGCTTGATGCGGGCTGTTCAAAAATTCGATCCGGAACGTGGTTTCCGTCTGTCGACCTATGCAATGTGGTGGATCAAGGCGGCAGTGACCGAATATATCCTTCACAGCTGGTCGATGGTGAAACTTGGCACCATGGCAGCGCAGAAAAAGCTGTTTTTCAGCCTGCGTAAAGCCAAAAAGCAGCTTAACATCTATGACAATGGCGAACTGTCACCCGAACAGGCAGATGCCGTTGCCGAGAAGCTTGGCGTGACCGGTAAAGAAGCGCTTGAAATGAACCGTCGCCTTGCAGCGCGTGATTTCTCGCTTAACACACCAATGCCGAAAGACGAAGGCATGGAGTATCTTGATACTCTGTCGTCGGATGCACCAAGCCCGGAAAGCATCGTTGCAGATGCCGAGGAGCGTGTTTTACATAACGACATGCTGAAAAGCGCGATGGGTGAGTTGCCAGAGCGTGAGCGTGAGATTATCGAAGCCCGTTTCCTGAGTGATGATCCGATTACGCTTGAAAAACTTGGCGAACGCTTTGGCGTAAGTCGCGAACGTGTTCGTCAGCTTGAGGCGCGCGCATTCAAAAAAATTCAGGAATCTGTTCTGACGCAGCATGCTGCAGCGTGATCAGATTTCCACTAATCGATCAAAAGGCGGCATCTTCTGATGTCGCCTTTTTGTTTTCGTGGGGGGTGAATTTACCGACGTAAAGCGCGCGAGCGGGTAATGATGTCTTTGGTTTTGTCCCAAAGCCTGTAGTCATCAAGCTGCACGAAAGGCACCCAGCGGGCATCGGCAGCATCGCCGCCAGTCTTTAAATCGGTTTCTTGTGCTTCGGCGACGAAGTCGATCAGGGTATAGTGATATTGAACCTGCCCATTGCCATCTGGCGTGATCAGGTCGACTGTATCAATCAGAACCGGGGTTGATACGATGATACCGGCTTCCTCCAGGACTTCCCGCCGAACCGCATCACGCAATGTTTCACCAAGCTCCTGTGCGCCGCCGGGAATGCTCCAACTGCCTTTACTTGGCGCCTTGCCCCGTTTGATCAGTAAAACATTTTCGTCATTCCAAATAACAGCACCAACTCCGATGATCGGTCTGGCAAGGTAATCTCGCTTATCGTCGATATCAGACATCATCCTCATCTTCTATGTCTTCATCCGGATCAGGAACGTCATGGGCGACTTTTCCTGTCATTTCCCGCGCCCTTATGGCAGGTCGGCCAAGAAACTGATCTTCGGATTCCGGACGCAAAGACATCACGAAATCGACTGCTGGTGCGTCACCCAGGGCAAATTGCCGTGCAGTCTCATAATCGGGCGCTGTTACCTTCGCTGTGCGGATACCGACAGAGCCATTATCATCGTATATGTATTCAACAATCCAGACCTGCAAAACAACTCCTTTTCAATGGCGGTTGATGTCGCCTGTTTTGTTTGGTTGCGCCACAAACTTGAATGCTGCTATCACTCTATAAATGGGAGTTTCCCAGCTTAATAGTCGCAGCATTGCCATACTGTTAATGACAAATGGTGAATGCAAATATGTATTACAGGTCAAAAGATGTAATGCGACGTCTCTTCACAGGTGATCAATGACCGCCAATCACGATAACCAACATGATTCGGATAGCGAAAACGCCGGACATGCCCTTCCCAGTCCGGGCTTTTTTGCCCGTGTGCGTGCTTATTTTCTGACAGGTGTTCTCGTCAGTGCGCCACTTGTTATAACATTTGGTCTGGCATGGTGGTTTATAGAATTCGTCGACAGTAAGGTCATGCCGCTGATTCCGGGGCATTACAACCCGGTCTATTACCTGCCCGAAGGTTATCAGGAATACGGTATCCCGGGATTTGGTTTGTTGGTGATCCTGATTTTCATTACGGTTGTCGGCTGGTTCACCACCAACTTTGCCGGACGCGCGCTGATCAAGCTTTATGAACGTATTCTGGCGCGTATTCCTGCGGTTCGCAGCATTTATGGCGCGGTCAAACAGATACTTGAAACGGTGCTGGCCAATCAGTCCAATGCATTCCGTCAGGCTGTTTTGCTGGAATATCCGCGCCGCGGCATGTGGGCTATTGGCTTTATTACCGGCGAGACAAAGGGTGAAGTGCAGAACCTGACGGAAGATACAGTTATCAATATCTTTTTGCCAACCACACCAAACCCGACATCGGGGTTCCTTTTGTTCGTGCCACGCCGGGATATCGTGATCCTTGATATGACGGTCGAAGAGGCGATCAAAATGGTTATGTCAGGCGGGATTGTCACACCAACTGATCGTCGCAGTGCTGAACTTCAGGCCAAGCCGCGTGTTTCCGCAAAGACATACGAAGACGTCGATGTTTTGCGTGAAAAAGAAAACATACCGGTTCTGGTTTCCAAACATCCCGAACCGGGGAACGAGAATACCGATGACAAAAGCCGCGAGGATGCGTGAAGCGGTTTAATGGAAAACAAAAAACAAGGGCGCCGCAATTTGCAAGCGCCCTTGTTTTTTAGCCGGACCGGAAATAGCGAACGGCTTCGTCGCGCTCGAAAAGATACAGCAACAACCGCAATGCTTCGCCGCGCGGTTTTTGCAGATCGGGATCAAGTTCGACAATCAGTCGGGCATCATCACGTGCAATTGCAAGCAAATCCCCATGCATCTCGAGACTGGCTAGGCGATAGGCTTGCAAACCGCTTTGCCGGGTGCCCAATACTTCGCCAGCGCCTCTCAAACGAAGATCTTCTTCGGCAATGATAAAACCGTCTTCGGTTTCGCGCATGATTTTCAGACGAGCTTTTGAAATTTCGCCTAATGGTGAACCGTAAAGCAGCAGACAGGTTGATGCCGCGTCTCCACGTCCGATTCGTCCGCGTAGCTGATGCAACTGTGCCAACCCAAAGCGTTCAGCATGTTCTATGACCATGATTGTCGCTTCCGGGACGTTGACACCAACCTCAATCACGGTGGTTGCGACAAGAATTGACAGATCACCGTGGGCGAAGCGTTCCATCACGGCGTCCTTGTCCTTGGCTTTCATTTTGCCGTGGACAAGCCCGACACGACTTTCGCCAAAAAGTTCGACCAGAATGCGATAACGTTCTTCTGCTGCCTGCAGGTCAAGGATTTCGGAATCCTCGACCAATGGGCATACCCAGTAAATCTTGGTTCCGGTGCGCATGGCACGCCCGATGCCTGATATCACGTCATCCGCTTTGTCAGCGGGCAGGACACGTGTATCAACGGGCTTTCTTCCTGGTGGTTTTTCATCCAATCGCGATACTTCCATATCCCCAAAGGCCGTTAGGGTCAGGGTTCTGGGGATCGGTGTTGCCGTCATGACCAGTACGTCGACAGCCTGTCCTTTGCCAGCCAGCATCAAACGTTGATGGACGCCAAATCGATGTTGTTCATCGACAACGGCGAAAGCCAGATCGCGGAATTTCACTTCTTCCTGAAACAGTGCATGCGTACCAACGGCAATCTGAAAAGTGCCATCTGCAAAACCTTCGAGCGCAGCTTTACGACTTTTGCCTTTATCACGACCCGTCAGGATTGCGCAGGTCACACCGATCTTTTCAAGAAGCGGGGTGATCGTTTCAAAATGCTGACGGGCAAGAATTTCAGTCGGCGCCATCAAAGCAGCCTGACTGCCTGTTTCGATTGCATTCAGCATGGCCATCAGGGCGACAACCGTTTTTCCAGAGCCAACATCCCCCTGAAGCAGGCGTAGCATGCGTCCGTTGCCACCCATGTCTTCGTAAATGTCTTTCAGTGCGCGTTGCTGCGCACCTGTCATGGCAAAGGGAAGTTCTGCTTCAAGTGCCTTGCGCAAACGGCCATCACCATTTGTTGCTCGTCCGCCCAGCTTCCGCATCTTTGCTCGAATAAGCGCAAGGGCAAGCTGGTTTGCCAGCAGTTCATCATAGGCAAGTCGTTTGCGGGCAGGGTGGTCAGGTGACAGGTCGCCATCATTTTCAGGGTTATGAACCTGATGCAGGGCGGACTTCAGATCAGGCCATTTGTGCCGCGCCTGTAGGGCGGGGTCATGCCATTCCGGGAGCTCCGGTACCATCGCAAGAGCCGCACGAGTTGATTTGGTAAGAGTTTTACCCGTGACACCAGCTGACATCGGGTACACAGGCTCCACGGTTTGAATTTCATCACGCTCGGCCTCGGTACCAATTCGGTCAGGATGGGTGATCTGGTATTCACCGCGATAATGATCAATTTTGCCCGAGATGATACGCTTTTCACCAACCGGCAGAACTTCGTTCAGATATTTGGCCCTGGCATTGAAAAATGCCAAAACCAGAGGGCCACTTTGAGTTTTGCAAATGACCCGATACGGGCGGCGCCGATTTGGCGGGGCATCATGGCGTTCGATCCAGACATCCAGCGTAACAATCGATCCATCAATTGTTTCTGTTAGAGGCGGAGAAAAACGTCGATCAATCAGCCCCGATGGCAGATGCCACAGCAAATCGACCACATGTTCGCCGCCGATCAACCGCGCAAGCAAAGGCTTCAGGCGCGGGCCAATGCCAGGCAAGCTGTCGACTTCAGCAAAAAGCGGGAACAATATTTCCGGGCGCATGACGGTTTTCGTTGTGTTTTCGGGTAAGAACGTTAATAGAACAAATCGGTTTAGGTGCTGGGTATACAACAAAATTATCGTGCGACAATCGACAAGTCACGAGCCAATGCAAATTGGATGGATGACAGCATGGACCAATTGGCGAATTTACCGTACAAACCATGCCACAAAAGACAAACTGTGCCTTTGGTTTTATGCCGATGCACAGTGACCAGAAAAGACAGGAGATCGAACGTGAGTATCGACAGCAAAGAACTTGAAGTCCGACGCAAGAAATTGCTGTTTCGCGGCGGCCATCGCGGGACCAAGGAAAACGATATCCTGATCGGTCGTTTCATGGAGGCGCACCTTGCCACCCTGTCAGAAGAACAGCTCGAACGTTTTGAAATCCTGATGAATGATGTTCCCGATGCCGATTTCTTTAAGTGGGCAACGGGCAAAGAGCAGGCACCGGAGGAATATGATACCGACGTGCTGCACATGATTCAGGAACTTAGCAACGCCAGATAAAACATTGAATAAATTAAAAGAAATCATTTCAACAAAAGGTCGCAAGCGGCTGTGTGGTGTTCCCGAGGGTGCCGACGCTTTATTGTTGCGCGAATTGCTGGATGCATCGGCAAACGACGCCACAATCCTGCATATCGTGCGCGATGACAAACGCATGGCCCAGCTTGCCGAGGCACTTGCTTTCTTTGCGGGCGAGGTCGAAGTCTTGACCCTTCCGGCATGGGATTGCTTGCCTTACGACCGGGTTTCACCGATTGCCGAAGTTACGGCACGCAGGGTTGAAACATTGACGACACTGGCTGAGGATATCAAACCGGCCAGCGGGCAGGGACGTATCGTTCTGGCAACAGCAGCGGCGGTCATGCAACGCGTCCCGCGGGTAGATGTTATGCGCGATGGCAAACTGACCTTTAAATCAGGACAGGAGCATTCCCGCGCCGATCTGACCGGCTATTTTGATCGGATGGGCTATAATCGTGCCGAACAGGTTATGGAGCCCGGTGATTACGCGGTTCGTGGTGATATTGTTGATATCTTTGCGCCGGGCATGAAAGAGCCTGTGCGACTTGACTTCTTTGGTGACGAGATCGAAAGCATTCGCCGGTTTGACGTTGAAACCCAGCGCACTGTCGGACGGATCAACGAAATCGCCCTTCTGCCCGTTGGCGAAGTGTTTCTGGATCACGAAAGCATTTCCCGGTTCCGCAGCGGATATCGCGAACTTTTTGGCGTCGTATCGCAAACTGATCCACTTTATGAATCGATCAGTAACGGCTTGAAATATGGTGGCATGGAGCATTGGCTGCCGTTGTTCCACGACGGTATGGACACTGTATTTGCCTATCTTCCGGGTGTAATGGTCAGCCTTGATCATCAATATGGCGAGGTCATCGAAAACCGCCTTGAGATGATTGACGATTATTATCAGGCACGCCTGAATATAAAGGGCGGCGGGCTTTCGGAGGACAATGTTTATAAACCTGTGCCGCCCGAGCGGCTTTACCTTGATCAGGCCGAATTTGACCGGATGCTGAATGATCGCACGGTTCTAGAACTTTCACCTTACTACGAAGAAGAAAGTGCTGAGCGTGCCGTTTTTGACATGGGGGCGCGTCCCGGGCGCGACTTTGGTGATGTTCGGGCACGGGCCGATACCAATCTTTATGATGAATTGCGTGATTTCATCGTCGCCCAACGTGGAAAGAATCAACAGGTTGTTATCGCAGCTTATTCCGATGGATCACGTGACCGTATGGTTTCGGTTCTGCGCGAACATGGAGTTGCAAAGGTTGTTACGGCAGAATGCTGGGAAGATGTTACTGACGATCTGACGCCAGAACAGCTTGCTGTTGTTATTCTCGATCTTGAACACGGGTTCCGCCGTGACGGTCTTTGGATACTTTCGGAACAGGATATTCTGGGCGATCGTATGAGCCGTCCAGGCGGACGACGTCGCAAGGCTGAAAACTTCCTGCGTGAAGCATCCGAGATTTCAGAGGGGGACCTTGTCGTCCATCTTGACCACGGGATCGGTCGTTATCTTGGTCTTCGGACCGTTACGGCGGGTGGTGCGCCTCACGATTGTCTGGAACTGGAATATGATGGCGGTGACAAGCTTTTTGTTCCGGTTGAGAATATCGAAGTTCTATCGCGCTATGGCTCGGACGAGGGGCTGTCGATCCTTGATAAACTTGGCGGCGTTGCCTGGCAGGCCCGCAAGGCCAAATTGCGCGAGCGCATTCGCGATATGGCAGGCAAGCTGATAAAGGTTGCCGCCGAACGCCATCTGCGCAAAGGGGCGGCCTTGACCGCCCCCGAGGGAAGTTATGACGAATTCTGTGCAAGCTTCCCGTTTGCTGAAACCGAAGATCAGGCACGTGCCATTCGCGATACGCTTGACGATCTGGCCGCAGGAAAGCCGATGGATCGTCTTGTATGCGGGGACGTTGGCTTTGGCAAAACAGAGGTCGCATTGCGCGCAGCCTTTGCCGCCGTAATGTCGGGCAAACAGGTTGCGATTGTTGCACCGACCACATTGCTATGCCGTCAGCATTACCTGACCTTCAAGCAGCGCTTTGACGGGCTTCCGGTGCGGGTAGAGCAACTGTCGCGTCTGGTGACCGGCAAGAATGCCAAGCTGGTCAAGGACAACCTTGAAAGCGGGCATGTAGACATCGTGTGTGGGACACACGCGCTTTTGGGTAACGGTGTAAAGTTCAAAGATCTTGGGCTTCTGATCATCGATGAAGAGCAGCATTTCGGCGTCAAGCATAAGGAACGCCTGAAAGAGCTTAAAACCGATGTCCATGTGCTGACATTAACAGCGACGCCGATCCCACGCACATTGCAGCTTGCCCTGACCGGGGTAAAAGAACTTTCGATTATTGCAACCCCGCCGGTCGACCGTCTTGCTGTTCGGACTTATATCACGCCATATGATCCGGTTGTTGTGCGCGAAGCGATATTGCGTGAACGTCATCGTGGCGGGCAAATCTTCTATGTCTGCCCACGGGTCAATGAACTTGGGCGGGTTGCCAAGGAACTAGAAACACTTGTGCCTGAAATCAAGTTTGACGTTGCACATGGCCAGATGGGGCCTCGTGACCTTGAACAGGTGATGACCGATTTCACTGATCGCAAATTTGATCTGTTGCTTGCGACCAATATTATCGAGTCCGGAATCGATGTTCCGAACGCCAATACCATGATCATACATCGCGCCGACATGTTTGGTTTGGCGCAGCTTTATCAGTTGCGCGGGCGTATCGGTCGATCAAAACAGCGCGCTTATGCCTATCTGACATTGCCAAATGGCAAGAAGCTTACAGCAACTGCATTAAAGCGACTTGAAGTCATGCAGACGCTTGACAGTCTTGGTGCCGGTTTCAATCTTGCCAGCCATGACCTTGATATTCGCGGAGCAGGAAACCTGCTTGGCGAGGAACAATCAGGCCATATCAAGGAAGTCGGGATCGAACTTTATCAGCAGATGATCGAAGAAGCCGTGGCCGAGGCCAAGGGTGAGATAGAGGCCGATGACGCGGCATCATTCGTTCCGCAGATCAATGTCGGAATGCCGGTGCTGATACCGGATCGTTATGTGCCTGACCTTGGCGTACGACTTGGCCTGTATCGACGGATTTCGGAACTGCGTCCCCGCGAGGAAGTTGACCAATTTGCCGCCGAGATGATTGACCGCTTTGGCAAGCTGCCAAAAGAGGTCGAAAACCTTTTGGACGTGGTCACGATCAAACAATGGTGCCGTACATCCAATGTTGAAAAACTTGATGCCGGCCCCAAAGGGGCGCTTATCACGCTTCGGAATAATGAATTCCCGAACCCGGCCGGTCTGGTTGGTTTTATCCAGCAACAGGTTGGCGTGGCCCGTTTGCGCCCGGATCACAAGATCGTTTATGCTGCGGGGTGGGATGGTCCGACAGATCGATTGGAAGGTTTAAAGCGCCTGATGCGTCGCTTGGCCGACATTGCTGCAAAAGCATAACGAAAAAGGCAGGTACCCGTTCAGGACCTGCCTTTTTTATTCCCAGACGGAATACATGTCAGATGGGTGTTTCTTCCTGACGCGCCAGACGGATCATGCGTTGCAGGATTTCCGGTTCCTGCGCGCCCGAAAGAGCATGGCGGCCATTAAACAGGAAGCATGGGACCCCGGTTACGCCCATTTGATGGGCAACCCGGTTTTCCTGCGATACGAATTCGCGATCCATGTCACCCCCAAGGTAATCAAGGATTTCGTTTCTGTCTTCACCATGGGTGACGGCAATCTCAACCAGAACATCAAGATCACCAATGTCGCGTCCATCAAGGAAGTAAGCCGTAAACAGGTCTTCAACCAGATCATTCCCGACAGCAGGGCGTTCGGCGCAAACTTTATAGATCAGGCGATGGGAATCTGTTGAATCCGGCGTCAGACGAATGGCATCGAAATTGAAATCGATCCCGACAGCCGCACCCGCAGCCTCAATCGCCTTGTAAACCCGAGTTGCACTTTCAGTGCCGCCAAATTTGGCCGACAGATATAATTTCCGGTCTATCCCGCCCGTTGGCATATCGGGGTTCAAAAGGAATGGACGCCAGGTAATTGGCATATGGTCAAGTTTTTCCCGGACAAGCGCCTTTTCCAAACGTTTCTTGCCGATGTAACACCATGGACACACGGTATCGATTATCGCCTCGATACGGATCGGCGCCATCGGTGCTTTGCTATGACCGGGTTGCCAGTTCATGTTTTATCCATTCAGGAACGAAGTACCCGCGGCCAGCGGCGCGATGCCAAGGTGATCCGCAACGGTTTGGCCAATATCGGCAAAACTGTCACGCATGCCAATCGGCCCGGGTTGAATGGCTGGACCGAATGCCAGAATCGGCACGAATTCGCGTGTGTGATCATTGCCGCGCCAAGTTGGATCGCAGCCATGATCCGCGGTGATGATGACAAGGTCGCCCGGCTTTAAAATCGCGCGCAGTTCGGGAATGCGGGCATCGAACTCTTCAAGGGCATTGGCATAACCCGGCACATCGCGACGATGACCAAACTCCATATCAAAATCGACAAGATTGGTGAAAACGATGCTGTTATCAGGCGCCTGATCAATTTCAGTCATCATGGCATCAAAAAGGGCCATATTACCCGATGCCTTTACCTTCTTTGAAATGCCGCGCTGCGCATAGATATCGGCAATTTTGCCCACCGAGATGACCGTGCCGCCAGCCTCGCTAAACTTATCCAGTAGGGTCGGTCTATGAGGCGGGATCGCTATATCGCGACGATTTGCCGTTCGCTTGAAATCAGACGGACTGCTGCCGACAAACGGGCGGGCGATGACACGGCCAATATTATATGGTTCAACCAGTTTAAAGGCGATCTCGCAAACCTTGTACAACCGATCCAGACCAAAATGCTCTTCGTGGGCGGCAATCTGAAACACGCTATCGGCCGAAGTATAGCAAATCGGCATGCCGGTTTTGATGTGTTCTTCCCCGAGTTCGGCAATGATTGTTGTACCAGATGCATGACAATTGCCAAGAATACCGGGCAACTTTGCCTGCTTGATCAGCGTATCGGTCAATTCTCTGGGGAAGGTCGGCACTTCAAGCGGGAAATAGCCCCAATCAAAATCAACGGGCACACCCGCAATTTCCCAATGGCCGCTTGGCGTATCCTTACCGCGTGACAGTTCCTGGGCATGGCCATAGGCGCCAATCATCGCGCCACCATGTTCAAGTCCCGGTGGGACACGACCGGTTGCATCCCTGGCGGCTTCGCCAAGACCTAACGCGGTCATGTTGGGAATATTCAGTTCTCCCTTGCGAATATCATTGTCTGCCAGACCATTAGCACAGTTTTCTGCAATGTGACCCAAGGTGTCTGAGCCCTGATCACCAAACTTGGCTGCATCTGGGGCTGCGCCGATACCGAAACTGTCTGCAACAATGATTATGGCGCGGGCCATTCCGTCTTCCTTCAGCTGTATCTGCCATTTGGATTGATTGGCAGATAGTCATAATTCTCAGTAGTTGCCAGTCGTCTTTGGCGCAACAGACTGATCAATACCACAAGTTTCCAACAAGGCTGTCAAAACCCCGCTGGCACCGAAACGGAACGTGCTTGGCTCTGCCCAGCCTTCACCCATTATTTCATCCGCAATTGCAAGAAACAATGCTGCGTCATCAGCCGTTTTGACGCCGCCAGATGCCTTGAAGCCACAAGCAAGACCATCTTCCTCCCGGGCATCGCGAATGGCCGAAATCATTGCTACCGCCGCCTCGGGCGTCGCGCCAACTGGCACTTTCCCGGTCGAGGTTTTGACGAAATTCGCACCATGTTTGATCGCAAGGCGGGCGGCATCATAGACCTTGGAAAGATCGTCAAATTCGCCGCTTTCAAGAATGACCTTCATCGTGGTCATCGGACCGCAAGCCATGCGGGTTGCTTCAATAACATCAACGACAGTCTGGATATCCCCGGCTATAAAAGCCTTGTAAGGCAAAACCAGATCAACCTCGTCCGCACCCTTGGCAACGGCGTCTGCTGTTTCGTCGCCCACACGCTGCGCATTGGTGTCACCGTCCGGGAAATTGACAACAGTAGCAGTTTTAACACCGCTTTGGCCCAGCGCCCGCCATGCGGTTTCGATAAATGGGGCATACACACAAACAGCGGCGGTATTCCCGGCCGGGCTTTGTGCGCGCTCACACAGTGCTTCGATCTTTTCGACCGTGTCATCGTCATTCAGGCTGGTCAGATCAAGAACGGAAATGGTCAGGCGCGCGGTTTCCGCATCGCTTCTTGCTGCTGCTTTGGCAGATGTAATGACTTCTGAAACAGAATTCGGGTCGAACATGTCGATATCCTTAAAACGCGCGGGACGCGAAGTGTTGAATTCGGCAAGGATTATACCGAACTCTTGCTATCGCGTCCCGTAAAGAAGGTCAACGTGCGGTCAAAAGAAGCCCTTCGCGACCAGGCAATGCTTCGGGCCCTGCGACAGAGCAAAGCAAACCGCCGGGGACCACAAGACGCCCACCGACACGTGCGTACATGAAACCGTCTGTACGACTGGAAAACGGTGTTTTTTCACCTGTTTCGCAATCAAGAACATAGCCCAGTTCCTGACCTGCCTTTACATGGACACCGGCATCGACGGAAAACACGATCATCCCGCCATGGGTTGCCGTTACGCGATCAACACCTGCAAGCGGTGTGGCCGTGCATTTTGCCTGGGGCAGGGGGCCGGGATCACCTGCGATAACGCCACGACGTTGCAGGAATGCAAACAGGTTCTTTGCATCCCGACTGGCAAGGTGATCATAAACGTCCTGTTCACCGCGCAATTCGATTGTGGTTGAAAGTGTTGCCATCGGGATCGGAAACTTGTCGCCATAAACGCGGCGCAATTCGACCCAGGGGCGGCTGAAAGCTTCGTCGAACGGGTTGGCGCCGCTTTCTTCGGCAATCAGGCAGGCTTCTGCACCGATTTGAGCCGACAGATCTGCTGCATCCGGCCAGCTGGAATCGCTGGTATAAAGATGCATGGCGGCTTCCCAGTCGCAATGCAGGTCAAGAACATAGTCCGCATCAATTGCCAGTTCCGCCAGTGTCAGACGTAAATCCTCAAGATCGGTCAAGGGCCCTGCATTGCTGCGGTGTTCCTTGATCAAGCGACGAAGTTCGACACGCGCACATTCAACATTAGCATCCGGATCCTGACTAAGCTTACCATCAACAGCCGCAATCAGTTCCTTACACAGGTCGGGATAGTGACGGTTGAAGTTCTGTCCGGTGCGCATTTCAAAACGCCCGAGCGGTTTCATATCAACATACTGGGTGAAACCGATCGGATTGGCGAACGGTACAACCACGATTTCACCGTTGATCTGGCCGCTTTCTTCGGCAGCTTTCAGGAGCATTTCCAAATGGTGCAGGGCGATTACACCAGGGAGCTCGTCGGCATGAAGGGCTGCCTGCAGATAAGCTTTTGGTCCTTGCCCGACTTTGCCATAGCGACGGACGGTAAGCGCGCGGGCAGTACCCATTTGAGGGCGAATCAATTCAATGCGTTCTTGTTGCATGATATTCCTGTGGGATTTGGTGGTGGCATTATCAACAGCACTTGCAAACTACTGGGTTGCATGGCTGGCTGGGACGCGTGGCCCCGAGCGATGCTTATCTTCGCTCGGGGGCAGGCACAAAAGGCTGGATCAAATATGTCCGCCAGCTTTGGCCGGAACGGATTTGTTTTCTTTCCGGTTTTCGTTTCGGCGAAGGTGCTTCTCGATCCCCTTGAAGCCAAAGGTGAGAACGTAAACAATGATCAGGTAGATCACACCGGCCGAAATAAAGGCTTCATATGGCAATGCAGTGCGAGCAACAATTTTGCGCGCGGCTCCGGTTAGTTCCATCATTGTCACCGTTGACGCCAGTGACGTTGCCTTAAGCGTGAAAATTACATCGTTGGTGTAGGCGGGCCAGATAATCTGCCACATACGCGGGAAGATGATCCGGCGATAAATGGTGGCGGGGGCCATTCCGCACGCGCGCGCCGCCTCAATCTCGCCATTCGGAACGTTCTGGATACCGCCGCGCATGATCTCGGCCATATAGGCCGCCGTGTTAAGAACAAACGTCAACAGACAGTACCAGTAAGGATCACGCAGATACGTCCAGGACCAGTGATCCTGAATACCATCAATGCTGGCGATCAGCTGCCCGCAGCCATAATACATCATGAACAGCTGCGCAATTAGCGGCGTGCCGCGAAACACATAAATAAAGGCAAACGGAAGAGCCTGAACCCAGATCAGCTTTGACACCCGCGCAATCGCAAGCGGAATGGCAAGCAAGGTGCCAAAAACAACCGAAACGACAAGCAATTGCAGGGTCAGAAGGAAGCCCTGCCAAAGCCATGCATCGTACTTGGTAAGGACGTATATCAGATCTTCAAACATCGATCACGCCCTCGCAATGCCGCGGGAAGCCCGCTTTTCAAGTCGATTGAAGACAAATAGCGATACGGTGGTAAAGGCCAGAAACATTGCCATGGCGACCAGATAAAACGTAAAGGGCGCTTTTTCTGTACCCGCACCGACCGCGGCCTTGCGCAGAATTTCTTCGACGCCCACGACTGATATCAATGCCGTATCCTTGATCAGAACCTGAAACAGATTGTTAAGGCCGGGCAGGGCAAACCGCCAGAGCTGGGGCAACTTGATGCGAATGAATATCTGCGTGGGTGTCATACCGCATGCGGTTGCCGCTTCTATCTGGCCAAGTGGAATGGACTGCATTGCAGCCCGGAATACCTCGGATGCAAAGGCCCCCTGAACAAGCGCAAGGGCAGCAACCCCCGACCAAAATGCAGGAATGTCAACGCGAACCGCCTCACCGCCGATCAGTTCGGCGAGGTTCTGAATGGCAATAGTACCGCCAAAATAGATCAATAAAATAACCAGAAGTTCGGGAATACCGCGAATAATAACGGTATAACTTTCCCCGATGATCCGAAGGGCTTTGTAACGCGACAGCTTTGCCGATGCGCCCAGCAAACCCAGAATAATCATGAATGGTAACACGGTCAGGCAAAGCTGGACCGTCACAAGTCCACCTTCAAGCATCTGCCAACCGCGGCCGTATAAATCAAACATGGTATCTCCTGCAAACCTTCATGCCGCGCCAATATGGGGGCAATAAGGAAGGGCGGCACATTAAGTGCCGCCCTAAACTGCCTTCCGATCAATTCGGGTGCAGGTTGATTTCTTCGAAGTATTTTTTGTTGATTTCCTGATACGAACCGTTGGCAAGCATTTCTGCCAGTGCCTTGTTCAGGATCTCTTTCAGGTCCTGGTCTTCTTTACGGATACCGATACCAGTACCTTCGCCAAAGAATTCTTTAGGCGCAAAGGTATCGGAAATAAACGCATAGCCTTTGCCCGCATCTGATTTGACCCATTCAACCAGCACGCCGGAATCAGCAAGCGTCGCATCAATACGACCTGCTGTCAGATCGAGCAGCGCGTTGTCCTGCGTGTCGTACATGCGAATTTCCGCATTCGGGAAATTGTCTTCAAGGAAGGCCGAATGGGTGGTCGAACGCTGAACGCCAATGACCAGACCATCCAGCGCATCTTCAACTACAGCATCGTCTTTCCAAGCTGTGACAGACATTCCTTCCTTGCCAACAAACACAGCCGGTGTGGTGCTGTAATAGTTGGTGAAATCGATCGAACGTTTGCGCTCTTCGGTGATCGACATCTGGGCGATGATTGCATCATATTTTTTCGCCAGCAGCCCCGGAATGATCCCGTCCCAATCCTGAGCTACGATCTCGCATTCGATGCCAGCGGTTTCGCAAAGTTTTACAGCGAAATCGACATCAAATCCCTGCAGTTTGCCATCCTTGTCGACATAGTTGAACGGAGGATATGCACCCTCGGTTGCGATGACGACTTTTTCCCAGGCTGCACTTGCTGCCGATGCACTCAGTGCGACACCCACGGCTGCAGCGGTTGCAACCTTGATCCAGTTTTTCATTCATAGTCTCCCTTGTTGTTGAGAACAGGCCGTGTCGACACTGTCCTTTTCGGAAGGTTCTTTAAGGGAACCGTCCTTTCCAGATCAGAAATCTCGCTGAAGGAATTGCTTCATGCGCTCTGATTTTGGATTTTCGAAAACTTCTTTCGGGGCACCAAACTCTTCGACCAGTCCCTGATGAAGATACATAACGTGGCTTGATACGCCTTTGGCAAATCCCATCTCGTGGGTTACAACGAGCATGGTTCGGCCTTCTTCGGCAAGGCCCGTCATAACGTGCAGAACCTCACCAACCAATTCGGGGTCAAGAGCCGATGTCGGTTCGTCAAACAGCAGAACTTCGGGCTCTATCGCCAAAGCACGGGCAATGGCAGCGCGTTGTTGCTGTCCGCCGGAAATGTGGCCGGGATAATAGTCGCGGCGTTCATACATCCCTACTTTGTGAAGCAGGGCATCCGCACGTTCGATGGCCTCTTTTTTCGGAATGCCAAGAACATGCACCGGCGCTTCGATCACATTTTCCAGAATGGTAAGGTGACTCCATAGATTGAAGCTTTGAAAGACCATGGCCAATTTGGTGCGAATGCGTTGAAGCTGTTTCTTATCGGCGGGCTCCTGACTTCCGTCTTTCAGGCCGCGCATTTTGATCAGTTCCCCGTGGACATGCACGGCACCGGAATTCGGTGTTTCAAGAAGGTTGATACAACGCAAAAAGGTACTTTTGCCAGAACCGGATGAACCGATGATCGAAATCACGTCACCGGTATTCGCGGTCAGATCAATACCTTTGAGGACTTCATGCTCCCCAAAGCTTTTGAACATCCCTTCGACCTTTAGGGCGGGTATGTTTGTGCTCATATCGAGATAAAAAGTCCCCTGTTGAAAACTCTTGTTGTGTCGGACCAGTCCGATCCGCATCAAATCGATGCTTCACCCCTTTGGACAATCCCAATCACATTTTCCCCTGAATAATTGCCTGTCTGGGCACCGTAATTCTACTGATTTTTTGCAGTTATATGAAGAAAACGGTCGTCACGGCATTATATTTGGTCGGGCTTTGGAAAGCTTGGCAAATATACTGCTGTGCCAAGTGGTTTTACGCAATAAAAATTCCCGCCATTGCCAAGGGCACCGAATCACCCATGGATCTGCTGTAAATTTTTGCACCTAAATCTTGGCGATTTGATTTTCGACCATTTTTACGGCAGCCAAATGGCAAATTAAAAGCCTGCACCATGATTAACACACGATGCGGGGACCAATTATGACAAAGGGTCAATTGTCGCGAACCGTTTTAAGGAAGCCAATCACTTCCTGACGAAGCTTTCCAGCCAAAGCCTGCATTTCATTTGACGACTGCAAAAGGGCACGGGCTTCGTCACTGACCATGGTAGAAGCATCGGAAACTGCCGATACGTTACGCGAAACATCCTGCGTTCCCGATGCGGCTCGTTGCACGCTATCTGCAATTTCCTGCGTCGCAGCTCCCTGTTGCTCAACAGCCGCGGCGATCGCATTGCAGAACTCGTTAATCCGTTCGATTGTTGTGGTGATATCGCCGATCTCTGTTACCGAGCGGGTAGAAGAGGACTGTATGCCATGGACCTGCGTCTGAATGTCGCCGGTCGCCTTGTCTGTCTGATTGGCAAGAGATTTGACCTCGCCGGCGACAACGGCAAAACCTTTGCCGGCATCTCCGGCGCGAGCAGCTTCGATGGTGGCGTTCAGGGCCAAAAGGTTTGTCTGCCCTGCAATATCTTGAATTAAGCCGACAACCTTTCCAATCCGTTCTGCTGCATCGGCAAGCTCCGTAATCGTCTGGCTGGTATTATTCACACCGTCAACTGCCATGCTCGCAACCTGGATCGATTGCGTAACTTGCGCTGCGATTTCCCTGATGGCGGCAGATAATTCCTCGGTGGCGGATGCGACGGTCTGAACGCTTTCAGTCGTCTCGGCTGCGGCTTTGGAAACGGCAGCTGCCCGCGCATTGGATTCTTCGGCACTTGCTGTCAGCTGTTTGGCTACATGCTGGGTCTGCTCGGACGCATGTGCGACAGTTTCAACGATCGAAAGGACATTTTTCTCGAAATTGTCTGCCATTTGGTTGAGTGCGCGTCTGCGTTCCTCCGCCAGCCGTTTTGTGGCGGCCTCGTTCTCTTTGGCAAGGCGTTCCATTTCGATAGCATTGTCCTTGAATACAACAACAGCAGCAGCCATTGAACCGATTTCATCCTTGAGTTCGGTACCCGGTACTTCTACGCTGCGATCACCATTTGCAAGGCGTGTCATGGCATCTGTCATGCTTAGAACGGGTCTCGATACCCATTGGCGCACCAAAATCCCCAGAAGTCCCATTATGGCAAGGACCGCGATAATGGCTGTGATAACGGATGTCTGCCGGAAGTTTGTCAGTGACAGGTAAGCAAGGTCACGGTCGATGGCAAAGCCAAGGTACCAGCTTACGGCAGGCAGACCTTCAACCTTGAAGAAAGTGAAAATTTGATCACCACTTCCATTCAGGACGTCATCCATGCCTTCCTGAACAGTCGGGGTACTCTCCGGAAAGGCTTCTGCAATTGGTTTGAGGGTTAAATTGGTATCAGGATGGATCAGGATAGTTCCCTGGTCGTTAACCAGAAATCCGTACCCGATCCCGCCCAGATCAACGCTCCGCACCAGTTCCCCCAAGGTGGTGATGTCAATATCTCCCCCTACGACGCCAACGATTTTCCCATCAGAAGAAACCGGTGTAGTCGCTGTCACAATCAGCTTTCCAGTTGAGGCATCCGTATAAGGTTCGGTAAGCGTACTGCCACCTGCGGTAACTGCGTCCGAATACCATGGTCGTTTACGTGGATCGTAAGCGGCAGGCAGTTCGTCCGGTGGAAACATCAGCATTTCTCCAGATGCACTGCCAAAATACGAGAACATGAATGTATTGGCGAGGGCAGGGCGGCTGACCAGATCCTTCACACTGTCACTGTCATTCTTCCGGGCAATGTTTTGCCCAAGGCTCTCTACCAGCAACTTTCGGCCCTCAATCCAATTTGCGATCCCGGTTGTTGCCAAAGAACCCGTTTCAATCAGCTTGGATTGAAGTGAATCCTGAATTGCAGATCTTTGTTGAAGGTCGAAATACAGAATGAATGCCACAAATGTGGTCACAACAATCAGTGCCGCTGCCAAAAGAATACGGCTGCCAATATTCAGTGACATCAGGTTTTCTCCGCTGATACACTCCACCCTGTTTTATCAGGTTGGCATCATGTACCCCGGTTACAAGAGAACTTAAGCACCCCAAATATTAGTAAAAGGCGTTTGATTTTATCTGGCTTAATCGTGTGATTGAACTGAACCGACTCATGCGTGCGAATAAACGCGATGACAAACACTTGTCTTAGCGCTGTTCAAAATTCGGCTAACAATAAGGGAGGTGGCGGAGAGACAGGGATTCGAACCCTGGGTACCCGTAAAGGCACGCCGGTTTTCAAGACCGGTGCATTCAACCACTCTGCCATCTCTCCGCATTGTGGTGGCGGTTATCGCCCTGCGCGCTCTCAATAAATTGCCGGGATGCACCTGTCAATATGCCAGTGCCGGCTTTGTTAAATTTCTTAGGGGGGTAATTTACGTTCAGGCATGCTCGAGACATTTAACAAGTCTTAACGTGTAAGACGGTATCAGCATTATGAAGCGCACAAAATGAGTGCAGATACAAAGATGACAGGATCCCCTTTCAAACTGATTGGGAATTTTAAATTGAACCGGCACGAGGCGAGCAAAATGAATTATCGGACCATCGGGACTTTAGCGTCAATTATTGGCATGCTCGTGACGGCTTCACCTGTTCTTGCTCAAACCAATACCGATGAATTACCGGCCTTTACGACCGAGGGTTTTGATGTGTGGCTGGCTGATTTCAAAAAGGATGCCGCGTCAAAGGGCATTTCCCAATCTACATTGGATGTTGCCTTTGCAAACACACAGCCGATCCCGAAAGTTATCGAGTATGATCGCAGCCAGCCGGAATTCAAACTGACCTTCGAACAGTATTTACAGCGTGTGGTCCCGCAGTCTCGAATAGACGAGGGACGCCGCAAATATGCCGAGAACCGTACCGTCATTGATGCTGCTACCAAGAAATACGGTGTTCCGGGGCATTACCTGACGGCGTTCTGGGGAATTGAAACCGGGTTTGGACGTCATACTGGTGGATATTCGGTTGTTGACTCGCTCGCAACCCTGGCATTTGAAGGTCGGCGCGCAGAATATTTCCGCACTGAACTGATCAATGCGCTTAAAATCATTGATGCAGGACATATCGCGGCTGAAAAGATGGAAGGGTCCTGGGCCGGTGCCATGGGGCAGGCGCAATTTATGCCCTCTACCTTCCTGAATTATGCGCGCGATGGAAATGGCGATGGAAAGATTGATCTTTGGGGCGCCAAGGAAGACGTGTTTGCCTCTGCTGCGAATTATCTGTCGACCGTTGGCTGGAAAACGGATGAACGCTGGGGCCGCAAGGTCAGCATTCCCGAAAATCTTGATAAATCAATGACAGGGCGCGAAATTCGCAAACCGATCAGCGAATGGCAGAAGCTTGGTGTGCGGATGCCCGACGGTTCCAGCCTGCCATCAGCCGATATGGAAGCCGCAATTGTCATTGTAAATGACGGTGTCGGACCTGCTTATATGGTTTATAACAATTTCCACACCATTATGCATTGGAACCGATCTACCTATTTTGCAATTGCAGTTGGCACACTTGCTGATGCGATTGCGGGTCGCTAATTATTCTGGATTTATCAAATACAGGTTCAATATCTGGACGGGGACAACTGAATGCCGAGAAACGCGCGCAAGGCGCTTGTACAGGGCTGGAACAAAGGCCGTTGGGCTGCTGGTGCACTTGCCATGACCGTTTTATTGGCCGGTTGTGCTGAAACGCAACTTGCTGTCCATGGCGTCAAACGTATTGGAGGCTCCCAACAGCAGGCACCAGTGCAAGTTGGCTCTTACAAAATTGGCAATCCTTACGAGATAGCAGGGCAATGGTATTACCCGGCGGCCGATTACGAGTACAAGGAAACCGGTATTGCGTCCTGGTATGGCCCGAAATTCCATGGCAAGAAGACCGCGAATGGCGAAATCTTTGACCAGTACGAGGTATCTGCAGCCCACCGTACACTTCCAATGCCAAGTGTTGTGCGTGTGACCAATCTTGAAAACGGACGCTCGCTTAAGGTGCGCATCAACGATCGCGGACCGTTTGCGCATAGCCGTATCATTGATATGTCACGCCGCGCCGCCCAGCTTCTTGGCTTCGAGCAAAAAGGAACGGCCAAGGTTCTGGTTGAAGTGATCGAAGATGAAAGCCGGCAGATGGCTGCAATTGCGCAGGGTAAGGCTGCGCCTGCTGTGACAGTCGCAGAACAGCAGACTGTTTCCGCAGCCCCCCGCGATACGGTGGAGACGGTTCAGCTTGATAATGACGGGCCGATCACGGACAGCGGGGAACCAACAAAGTCGACCATCCGGTTAACGCCGCCAGTTGAGAAGAGAGCAACCACACAATCTGTTGAGCAAACCGCACTTGACGGTACGGTTGATGAGGGTGCAGTCGTCAGGGTTGAGCCTGTTTCACCGTCTTCAATCTATGTGCAGGCGGGTGCGTTTTCTGTTTATGACAATGCCCTTAACCTTCGGAACCGCCTGTATGACATGGCACCAAGCAAAATAGAGCCGGTCGACGTAAAGGGAACCACCTTTTACCGCGTTCGCCTTGGACCGTTAAATACCGTTCCGGAAGCTGACATTTTGCTCGAGCGGGTCATTGCCACGGGGCAAAATGGTGCAAAAGTTGTCGTCGAATGCGCCGATGGCGCTTTGCAAAGCAGCGTTTCAGGTTGCTAGGAATTTGTCGAAAAGTCGAAGCGGTTGCACAATTTTGCCGGATTTGCGACATAGAGACCGATCTTTGTCCGCCGCAGCAACGGCGGTACGATTTTTGAATTTAAAGAATAAGGTTAGGACGTTATGAGTTTGATGCCGCCAATTCCGTTCAAGACAAAACTGAACCGGGTAGTGGCCGGGGCCGCAATATTCGGCTCGGCCATGGCGATATCCCTGACCAGTGTGCAGGCACTCGAAACAACTGCACGCGAAGCCTATCTGATGGATTACGACACCGGTACGGTCTTGCTTGACAAGAATGGTGACGCGCTTACCGAACCGGCATCAATGACCAAAATGATGACAGTTCATATGCTGTTTGATCGCATCAAAAGTGGCAGCGTATCGCTTGATGACACGTTTCATGTTAGCGAGAAAGCGTGGCGCAAGGGCGGATCGAAAATGTTCGTCGAGGTAAACTCCGATGTTTCGGTCAACGATTTGCTGCATGGCATTATTGTTCAATCGGGAAATGATGCCGCCATTGTCGTCGCCGAAGGACTGGCTGGAACCGAAGAAGCCTTTGCTGAAGAAATGACTGCCGAAGCCCGCAAAATCGGTATGACAAAATCCGTGTTTAAAAACGCAACCGGCTGGCCAGATGCAAGCCATCTGGTCACGGTGCACGATCTGGCTATTCTTGCACGCGACACCATCCGGAATTTTCCCGAGCTTTATAAGCTCTATGCCGTCAAGGAATTCACGTATAACGGTATTCGCCAGCCAAACAGGAATCCGCTTTTGGGCACCAGTGCCGGCGTGGATGGCATGAAAACCGGTCACACTGAAACGGCTGGCTATGGCCTGACAGCGACAGCAGAACGTGATGGTCGACGCCTTATTCTTGTGGTGAATGGTCTGGGTTCCGTACGTGAACGCCGAACAGAGTCCCAAAAATTGCTCGATTGGGGCTTCCGTGAATTTGACAATTACGACCTGTTTGATTCAGGCGAAGTTGTAAGCTCAGCCAACGTCTGGCTTGGTTCTGAAGCAAAAGTCGATCTGGTCACCGATCAGGACATTCTTTTGACTCTGCCGCGCACCAATCGTGACGACATGAAAGTTTCGGTCGTTTACGAAGGCCCAATTCCGGCTCCAATTGCTGCGGGACAGCAGGTTGCAACGCTTAAGGTCGAACTTCCAGGCGGAGAGCCGCATGAATTCCCGCTTTACGCTGCAACCGAAGTTGATCGCCTTGGCTTTATTGGTCGCATCGGTGCTGCAATCAAATACCTGCTTTGGGGAGCAAACGGGTGAGTGCGGTGCCCGGTTTATTCATCAGCTTTGAAGGTGGTGAAGGCAGTGGCAAAACAACCCAGATACGTCGGCTTGAGAACTGGTTCAGTCAGCGCGGACGCGCCGTTGTCGTAACCCGAGAACCCGGTGGTTCACCGGGAGCTGAGGAAATCAGAAATCTTTTGCTCACCGGGGACACGGGACGTTGGGATGCCGTGACGGAGGCTTTGCTGATGTTTGCATCGCGTCGCGACCATGTTGAACGCACCATTCTCCCTGCACTTGGCGAAGGCAAGGTTGTGCTATGTGATCGCTTTGCCGATTCCTCAGTCGCCTATCAGGGATATGGTCATGGTCTTGGCGCAGAATATATCCGCAATCTTTGGCACGTCGCGATTGGCGATTTCAAACCTGATCTGACACTGATTTTTGATCTACCGGTTGATGTCGGTCTGAGACGGGCGGGGGCTAGATTTGCCAATGTTAGTGCGGCAGAAGACCGCTTTGAGCGTATGGGATCAGATTTCCATCAACGGCTTAGACAGGGCTTTATCGATATTGCCCGTGAAAATCCGGAACGCTGTAAAATTATCGACGCCGACAGTGACATCGATACCGTTTCCGAACGCATGATTTCGGCGGTTTCTTCCAGGTTATCCGCACAGGGGATCGGATAATGGCTGTTGATGATCAGGAAGAAAACGGTACTTTCCCAACGCCCCGCCGCAATGGCCATTTCGTAGGTCATGACGACGCTGAAAAGACCATTCTGGACGCTTGGAACAGTAAACGCATGCATCATGCATGGTTGTTATGCGGCCCCCGCGGGGTCGGCAAGGCAACACTCGCCTATCGTATGGCGCGTTTCGTTCTTTCTGGTGGTAATGAACAGGGCGGCGGGTTGTTTGGAGATGCTCCCGAAGGATTACATGTTGATCCTGAAAACCCTGTTTTCCGTCGCATTGCAGGGGGTGGGCATGGCGATCTCAAGGTTATTGAACGCCAGTATGACGAAAAGAAAAAGCGTCTGCAGGGGGAAATTACCGTTGATAGCGTTCGTACGGTTGGCAATTTCATGTCAAAAACCGCTGCCGAAGGCGGCTGGCGGATTGTCATTGTCGATGCTGCCGATGAATTGAACCGGAACGCGGCCAATGCGATTCTCAAGGTTCTTGAAGAGCCGCCTGCGAACGCAATGATGATCCTGGTTGCGCATCAACCCGGCAAGCTTTTGCCGACGATCCGATCGCGCTGTCGCCGTCTTAATCTTGGTGTTCTTGAAGACCATCAGGTGATCGATCTTCTGGGGCGCTATTGCCCGGACCTTGATCTTGATGACCGGGATGCGTTGTCTGGTCTGGCAGAAGGCAGTATTGGCCGGGCATTGCAACTGCACGATGTTGGCGGGCTTGAGTTTTATACCGAAATGGTTCGTTTGCTCGCGGCATTGCCGGATGCGGACGTGCTGGCACAGCATAAATTTGCCGAACGGTTTTCCCCGGCGGATCGTGATGCCGCCTTTGCCACGGTGACGGACCTCCTGCATTGGTGGCTCGGTCGTCTGATACGCTTTGCGGCAACGGGGCAGGCGCCGCGCGAAGTGATTACGGGGGAATTGCCCGCGATGCAGCGCATGGCCGCTGCGCAACCGCTTGATCAATGGATTGAGGTGTGGGAAAAGATCAGCGAACTGATGAGTGCCACGCGTGGTTTGCATCTTGATCGCAAACAGGCTCTACTCAATGCGTTCTTCATGCTTGAAGAAACCATGCGAAACTGAAAAAAGCACCAATCAACCGGAATTATGACCATAACGGCCCATTTCGGGCCGTTTTGTTTCACGACTTGCGCGAAGGATTTGCGATCATGACCGGGCACAAACAGCCCTATTACATCACAACACCGATCTATTATGTTAATGACAAGCCGCATATAGGACATGCCTATACCACGCTTGCCTGCGACGTTCTGGCCCGCTTCAAGCGCCTGGACGGTTATGACGTGATGTTCCTGACCGGAACCGATGAACATGGCCAGAAGGTCGACAAATCGGCTGCGGCCAAGGGGATCGATCCGCAAACCTTTACCGATCAGGTCTCGCAGAATTTCCGCGATCTTGCCGTTCATATGAATTATTCAAATGACGATTTCATTCGCACGACCGAAGAACGCCACAAAAAAGCCTGTCAGGCACTCTGGAATACATTGCTTGAAAAGGGCGAAATTTATCTTGGCTCTTATGACGGTTGGTATTCCGTTCGCGATGAGGCGTTCTACGGCGAAAAGGAACTGATTGAAAAGGATGGGGAAAAGGTTGCTCCAACCGGTGCCCCCGTCGAGTGGGTTTCCGAGCCCAGCTATTTCTTCAAGCTGTCCGCCTGGGGCGATCGCTTGCTGAAATTCTATGACGACAATCCCGATTTCATTGCGCCACAGTCACGCCGTAACGAGGTGATCAGCTTTGTAAAGGGTGGCATGCATGATTTGTCGGTATCGCGGACCAGCTTTAAATGGGGCGTTCCGGTGCCGGGCGACGAAGATCATGTCATGTATGTCTGGCTTGACGCGTTGACCAACTATCTGACCGCGATCGGTTATCCGGATGCGGATCCGGCGAAACTTGAAAAGTTCTGGCCTGCGGATTTGCATATGGTTGGCAAGGATATCCTTAGGTTCCATGCTGTTTATTGGCCTGCATTCCTTTTGGCGGCCGGGATCACGCCGCCGAAACGGGTCTTTGCGCATGGCTGGTGGACCAATGAGGGGCAGAAAATCTCTAAATCGCTGGGCAATGTGATTGATCCCTACGACCTGACAGATCGGTATGGTTTGGATCAGACACGTTATTTCCTGCTGCGCGAAGTTCCTTTCGGCAACGACGGTGACTTCTCGCATCGTTCGATGGTCAACCGCATGAATAGCGAGCTGGCCAACGATCTTGGCAATATGTGCCAGCGCGTCCTTTCGATGATCCACAAGAATTGCAACGCTTCTATCCCGACCGTAGGCGACTTTACCGAGTCTGATAAGGCCATCCTTGGCAAGGCCTATGGCATGCTTGATACCGTTCGTCCGCTATTTGATGCACAGGCATTTCATAAAGGCATCGAAGCAATTTGGGAATTGGTTGGTGACGCGAACCGCTACGTTGATGAAATGGCTCCTTGGGGCTTGAAGAAGACCGACCCGGCGCGCATGGAAACTGTCCTGTATGTCCTGGCCGAAGTCATTCGTCATGTCGGTATTCTCGTGCAGCCGCTGATGCCCGCATCAGCTGCCAAAATCCTTGATCAGCTTGTTCTGCCGACCGATCAGCGCGGATTTGAACAGCTTGGCGCCGATCACGCCCTGGTCGCAGGCACCAAACTGCCAAAGCCGGAAGGCGTATTCCCGCGCTATGTCGAAGCCGAAGACGAAGGAGAGAAGGCATGAATGTCGCACTTGTCGACAGCCACTGCCATCTGGATTATCCCCAGTTTTCCGAAGACCTTCCGGGCACAATTGAACGTGCCCGGAATGCTGGTGTCGGTATGATGGTCAGTATCGGCGTCAAGCTTTCGACTTTCGAAAATGTTCGCGCCGTCGCTGCCAAAGCTGACCACATTTACTGCACGGTCGGTGTCCATCCGCACGAGGCGGGCGAGGAGGGGCTTTCATCACCTGATCGCCTGATCGAAATGGCATCCGATCCGAAGATTATCGGTATCGGCGAAAGCGGCCTTGATTATTATTACGATCATGCCCCCCGCGAAGCACAGCGCCAAAGCTTTCGCGCCCATATTGCCGCATGTCGCGAAACCGGTCTGCCATTGATTGTCCACACACGTGACGCAGACGACGACACGATGGATATCCTTGAAGAGGAATATGAAAAGGGGCCGTTTACTGGTGTCATTCATTGCTTTTCAAGTTCGGCGACGCTGGCGCAACGCGCCTTGAAGATTGGTTTTTATATCTCGTGCTCCGGGATTATTACCTTCAATTCCGCAAAAGAAATTCAGGTAGCGGTCGCTGATGTTCCGCTTGACCGTTTGCTTGTGGAAACCGATGCGCCATATCTGGCACCAGTCCCGAAGCGCGGTAAACCAAACGAACCAAGCTATGTCGCACATACAGCGGCAAAACTTGCTCAGATCAAGGGCGTTGATGTTCATGAAATAGCCCGGATAACCAGCGATAATTTCTTCACACTATTCAAGAAAGCTGATCGCAAGAATCTTCTGTCCCCGGAGGCGGGCGAACAGTGACAAAAATCACCATTCTGGGCTGCGGATCATCAAACGGTGTCCCATCCGTTGGCTTGGGATGGGGAAAGTGCAATCCGAAAAATCCGAAAAACCGTCGTCTGAGAAGTTCAATCCTGATCGAGCAGGCAGGTAAAAAAATCCTTGTCGATGTGACACCGGATTTTCGTGAACAGGCATTGCGCCATGACATCAATCATGTTGATGCGGTGCTGTTCACACATGCACATGCTGATCATGTCCATGGCATAGATGAGCTTCGCTGGATCAATGTCGCGATGCATCGACCGATCGATATATACGCGTCTGCCGAAACCATCTCCGACATTGATCATCGTTTTGCCTATGTGTTTGAACCATTGGCCAACGGCACAGACTTTTATTACAAACCTGTGCTGATCCCGCATGTGATATCCGGGCCGTTTGAAGCGGCAGGGGTTCCGATAACCGTTTTCCATCAGGATCACGGTTACGGTGAAACACTTGGCTTCAAAGTTGGGAAATTTGCCTATTCAACGGACGTGGTCAATTTCCCGGAAGAATCTCGAGAACATCTTTACGGGCTGGATGTCTGGGTTGTTGATTGCCTTCGTCATAAACCGCATGCAACGCACGCACATCTTGAAAAAGTGTTACAGTGGGTTGAGGAATTCAAACCCAAACAAACTTACTTCACGCATATGAGCATTCTTTTTGATTACGATGAAGCAATGGCAGATACGCCGGATCACGTCGCGCCAGCGTATGATGGGCTGGTTATTGATCTGGATTGAAGGTCGGAAAGGTTACTCGCTCTCCTATATCAAAAGTTCTATAATATATATTATGACAAATTAAACGTTATCTGTTTAATGAAAAAGTTCAATCAAGCTGTTGTTATAAAACATAATATTTTTCATGATCGGCGTTGTTAAATTTCTGCTCGACTATCATCACGACACATTCCAAGCTTTTCCTTTTGCGCCTGTCGTCTGTATTTTCGTACGCGAACCTCTCTTGGCTTCAGACCAATCAATGAGCGGATCTGGGTGGTTCACCACCCTTCTCTACGATTACCTCATGATCAAGTAGTGGTGCGACGTCATAGTCGCTGGCGTCCATCATACCGGAAACACGCTGAAGGGCTGCGATGAGGAAGCTTTGCTCCCACTCGTCAAGCGCCTTGAACTTATCAGAGAACCGATCATGAAGTGCCATCGGTGCACGACCCAGAACATTTCGACCATGCTCGGTCAATTGCACAAAGACCTTTCGTTTGTCTGTATTTCCGCGCGCACGCATCACGAGGTTCATCGCCTGAAGCCTATCAACAAGCGCAGTTGCGGAAGCCTGGGCAAGATTGACCTTCCCAGCGATTTCCCCAACGGTCATTTCCCCGAATTCTTCAAGAGACTGGAGGACAATAAGTTGCGATGTCTTGAGGCCGGTGACTTTTCCAAGCTTTTTGGCGTGAATGTCGCTGGCACGTAAAATGCGTCGAATTGAAATGAGCGCTTCGTGCAACTTGTCCATGCTGCAATTTCCGGAATTTGTTGTTCTGATTTGACCAACTAATACCCTATAAAACTGATATTCTGCAACGTTTTCCGGACGCTTTACATAGATGATCGAAATATATTTCAATCGAAAGCTGTTGAATTATCTATGCAAGTTGCTTTGATTTCCCCATAAAACAAGTGAATCCACTAAAAACAAAATATCAAATAATATCAATACTTTGAGAGGTATCACGATTTCGTCACAGAGCGAATGTTGACCTTTTTGCATCGATATTCTATATATTTATCACGACATGAAAGATCGTGTATCGAAATAATAGAGCAGATAAACCGATGAAAATTGCCACCACAAACGGCAATAACGGCCGTAAAGCCAATTTGATGATCCGGAAACCCAAGGCCACAGACGGTGCAGCAGTCAATGAATTGATTGCTGAATGCAAGCCGCTGGACGAAAATTCTGTTTATTGCAACCTTTTGCAATGTTCGCATTTCGCAGATACCTGCGTGATCGCAGAACTTAACGGCGAGCCCGTAGGGTTCGTTTCCGGCTACATTGTTCCGGAAAATCCGGAACGTCTGTTTATCTGGCAGGTTGCCGTTTCACCAAAGGCGCGCGGCCTGAAGCTTGCGAAGTCCATGATTCTTGAAATCCTTGATCGCCCGATTTGCCATGACGTGACCGAGCTGCAGACGACCATCACGTCGTCGAATGCACCGTCACAGGGTGTTTTCCGTTCCGTCGCACGCGAACTGGAGACCGAGGTCAAACGCAAGGTCCTGTTCGAACGCGAAACGCATTTCGATGGCGCATCCGCAAGTGAAATACTTTGGCAGATCGGCCCGTTCGAGCGTGAGGACGTTGCGCGCGTAGCAGCCTGATCGCCAGATCATCATTTTCCTGCTTTCTGCTGTCATTTAGTTGGAACAAACCGGCCTGCCCGGACGTTTGCTATGACAGGACCATTTTTTTATTTTCCCAATCAAAAGAGGGAATTATGACTGTATTTGATCGTCTTGAATCGGAAGTCCAGAGCTATGCTCGCTCCTTTCCTGTTACCTTTGAAAAAGCGGAAGGTGCTTGGCTGACCGATACCGATGGCAAACGTTATCTCGACTTCCTTGCTGGTGCAGGCAGCCTTAACTATGGCCATAATCACCCTGTGTTGCAGGAAAAACTGATCGATTATATCAAATCGAACGGCATTACTCATGGCTTGGATATGCACACCAAGGCCAAGGCTGCTTTCCTGAATGCGATGGAAAGCAAAGTGCTGAAACCACGCAACATGGATTATAAAATCCAGTTTACCGGCCCAACCGGTACCAACGCGGTTGAGGCGGCCCTTAAGCTTGCGCGCCGTGTAAAAGGACGCGAAACCGTGATTTCATTCACCAATGGTTTCCACGGTGTAACACTTGGTGCACTGGCAATTACTGGTAACGAGCATCATCGTGGTGCTGCCGGGGTATCTCTTGATAATGCCGTGGCGGTCCCCTTCGATGGTTACATGGGTGACGGTGCCGACACGACTGAATATCTGGACCGTGTTCTGGGCGACAATTCAAGTGGTATCGCCCTGCCCGCTGCCATCATCGTTGAAACCGTTCAGGGCGAAGGTGGGCTGAACGCTGCTGATTTTGACTGGCTGAGAAAGCTGGAACAGGTCTGCCGTAAGCACGATATCCTGCTGCTCGTTGATGATATTCAGGCGGGTTGTGGCCGAACAGGCACCTTCTTCAGCTTTGAGCCAGCCGGGATCAAGCCCGATATGGTGACGCTGTCTAAATCGCTTTCGGCTTATGGTTTGCCGCTGGCGGTTGTTCTAATCAAACCGGAATATGATGTATGGCATCCGGGTGAACACAATGGCACGTTCCGCGGCAATAACCATGCATTTGTGACGGCGGCGGCTGCACTTGATCATTTCTGGTCGGATGACAAGTTCGCTAGCGATATCCGAGACAAGGCCGACTTCCTTGGCAAGCGCCTTGAACAGATTGCCGAACGCTATGGCGATGGGAAAATCTATCGCAAAGGTCGCGGCTTGATGCAGGGTATCTGCTTTGAAAGTGGCGAGGTCGCATCCAAGGTTACCAAGGAATGTTTCGCGCACAATCTGGTTATCGAAACCAGTGGCCCGGAAGACGAAGTCGTCAAATGCCTGGTGCCCTTGATCATTTCCAAAGAAGATCTGGCCCACGGCCTTGATATTTTGGAAATGGCGACCGCCAAGGCAATGGACAAGGAAATTGTTGCACCAAAGGCTGCTGCTGAATGATTTTATCTGGGCGACATCAAGGTGTCGCCCTGCCCCACGGTTCAAATTAAATCAAAGAGTTATACATGATTGTTCGTACACTGAAAGAATGTGAAGCATCCGGTCGCCGTATCGTCGCCGATAACTGGGAAAGCACTCGTCTGTCGCTTGCTGATGATGGCATGGGTTTCTCGTTCCACATCACCACGATCTATGCCGGCACCGAGACCGAAATTTGCTACGCCAACCATTTCGAGACCGTCTATTGCATTTCTGGTAATGGCGAAGTCGAAACCATCGCGGACGGCAAGAAATACAAGATCGTGCCTGGCACAGTTTACATACTCAATAAGCACGATCGTCATTATCTGCGTGGTGGCACTGAGGATATGGTGGTTGCCTGTGCGTTTAACCCGCCGCTTAACGGGCGCGAAACCCACGATGAAAACGGGGTTTACCCGCTTGATGGTGATGCACTCGCCAGCTAGGGCTTTTGCTTTGGGGCGGCCATTATGGACCGCCCCAAGCTTTGAATGAATAGACTTTTCAAGGAAACGCCCCCAAAGGAGGCAACATGCTTTCAGCCCAGAAAAAGACTGTCGCAAAAACGGACGCTGGGCATAGCGTTCACAAGATCGGCGGAACATCGATGTCGCAGGTCAATGCCGTGATGGACAACATCCTTGTCGGCAATCTTAGCGATGAAGAACTTTATAACCGCGTTTTTGTGGTTTCGGCTTATGGCGGTTTCACTGACATGCTGCTGGAAAACAAAAAGACCGGTGAAGCCGGCGTTTATCAGCTTTATGCGGGTTCGGAAACCGATTGGGCATGGGGCGATTCCCTGACCAAGGTTTCTGAAAAGATGTGTGCGATTAACGAAGAAATCTTTGGCGACGCGCCGGAGCTCAAGCTGGCAAATGCATTCGTTCAAGAGCGTATCGAAGGCACGCGCAGTTGTCTGATGGACCTGCATCGCCTGTGCAGCTTTGGGCATTTCAAACTTGAAAAGCATTTGCTGACTGTTCGCGAAATGCTTAGCGCGATTGGTGAATCGCATAGTGCCCACAACACCATGCTGTTGCTCCGTGCCAAGGGTGTTAATGCTGTTTTTGCCGACCTTTCTGGCTGGCGTGAGCCGGAAGCATCAACGCTTGATGGCCGTATCGAAAAGGTATTTTCCGATATCGACATCGCCAAACAGCTTCCGATTGCCACTGGCTATGCCCAGTGCAGCGAAGGTTTGATGAGCATCTATGGTCGCGGATACAGCGAAGTAACGTTTTCGCGTATCGCCTGCCTGACACAGGCCCGCGAAGCGATCATTCACAAGGAATTCCACCTGTCGAGTGCTGATCCTCGCATCGTCGGTGAGGATGCCGTGCGTCCGATTGGTCGCACCAGCTATGATGTCGCCGATCAGTTGTCAAATATGGGCATGGAAGCCATTCATCCGCGCGCAGCAAAGGGGCTGCGTCAGAATGATATCCCGCTTCGTATTGCCAATACGTTTGAGCCGGAACATCCGGGGACCGTCATTGACGATCATTGGGACCCGGATGACAGCCGTGTCGAAATCGTGACTGGCGTACCGACAGCATTCGAGATCGAAGTGTTCAATCAGGACATGGTTGGTGTTGCCGGCGGTGAAGAAACAATTCTGAGTGTCCTGAAACGCTTCAAGGTTCCAACCGTCACCAAGAACCTGAATGCAAACACGATCACGCATTATGTATCCGCACCGCTTAAGCAAATCCGCCGCTGTGTGGATGAGATCGAAGAGAAACAACCCGAAGCGAGTGTGAAAACCCGCAAGGTTGCAATTGTTTCTGTGATCGGTGCCAATATTGATCAGCCGGGCCTATTTGCCCGCGCGGTTGGAATTCTTGATGCCGACGGCATTGAACTGGTCGCCAGCCACTATCCAAGTCGCCGTGTTGATCTTCAGTTCGTGGTTGCCGAAGGCGACTTCAACAAGGCAATCAAGGCGTTGCATCGGGGGCTTGTCGAAGGCAAGCATAGCAAAGCTGCCGATAAAAGCGCTGCCAAACCCGAAGAACGTGCCGCAGCCTGATTAAATCAAGCGGCAATTACAAATCGAAACCCGCCAGTCATCTTCTGGCGGGTTTTGTTTTGCCTTGCTTTTCCGCGAGCTTGCCATGCAGGGTATGTCGCGTTACGACAGAATGAACAAGTCACAACGAATAAGCAGGACATTACGGACATGGCGAACCATAACAGCAAGGCAATCAATGCATTACTGGATGTCATGGCCAGATTACGTGATCCAGATGGCGGCTGCCCTTGGGACCTGGAACAGAATTTTGCGACCATCGCCCCCTACACAATCGAGGAGGCATATGAAGTTGCCGATGCGATTGCCCAGAATGATATGAGCGAACTGCGCGAGGAACTTGGCGATCTGTTGCTTCAGGTCGTTTTTCATTCGCAGATGGCCACCGAAGAAGGCCATTTCACCTTTGAAGATGTCGCAAACAGCATTGTTTCGAAAATGATTGATCGTCATCCGCATGTCTTTGGCGATGGTGATGCCATAACCACGGATGGTGTCAATCAGACATGGGAAAAGATCAAGGCCGAAGAACGTGCGCAAAAGGCTGAAACAAAAGGGCAGCAACGCCATAGCGCCCTTGACGGTGTGGCAGGCGCCCTGCCCGCGCTGATGCGAGCCGAGAAACTGACGAAACGGGCTGCGCGTGTCGGGTTTGACTGGCCATCCACGGATGAAGTTTTTGATAAACTGCATGAAGAAATCGGCGAGCTGCAGGCCGAACTGACTGAAAATCCTGATCAGGATCGGATTGAGGACGAACTCGGTGACATGCTGTTCGTCATGGCCAACCTGTCGCGCAAGCTGGGTGTTGATCCCGAAGTTGCCTTGCGTCGCGCAAACCACAAATTCACACGACGTTTTCATTTCATCGAAAACGAATTGGCACGCGACGGGCGAAGTGCAGGGCAATCCGATCTGGAAGAAATGGATGCGCTTTGGAATGCCGCCAAACAGGCGGAGCGCAATAGCGGTTGAAGGATAAAGAGCGAAAACTACTCGAACAAAGGCAGCAATAACTCGTTCATTTCCGCCCAAAGTTCAGGTGAGGATGCACACAGTAAACCTGGCGCATTGCCATTGGCGTGATATTCATTCGATCTGTCAGCGGTGATATATTTGGCAACACCACCAGCCTCCCGCACAAGCAACGTGCCGGGCGCATGATCCCAGGGTTTCAGGTTGCGATAGGCGCAGAAATCAAAAAGTCCCCGGGCAATTTCCTGATATTCGGCCCCACAACAGGAATAGTGGGCAATCTCGTCAAAGAAATCGATATGACCATAATGCTTGCGAATACGATCACGCGCGAACGAGATCAGAAATCCCTTGGCATCTTTGGCTGCCTGAATGTCTGAGCGAACCCGGACGGGGGCGGCATTATGATACGTCCCCGCCCCTTTTTCCGCGACCGTTGCCGAACCCTCAATAGGGTCAACGATCCACGCAGCAATAGTTTCGTCACCGTGATAAAGGGCAACCATGCAGCGAAACGGCTGTTTGTGGTGGGCGAAGTTTTTGGTGCCGTCTACAGGATCGATGATCCAGATCGGGGCATCTTCACCAAACACACGTTCCGGCAGTTTCGGGTCGGCATGCGCGGCCTCTTCACCCAGTGCGACACTGCCGGGCAAAAGATCGCAAAACCTCTTTGTCAGAACACGTTCTGCCTCGGTATCCGCAATCGTTACCAGATCCATTGCATGGGTTTTGGTATCGATGTCGCCTTTTTCCAGCTGCCCAAAACGCGGTGCGATCTCTTTTGCCGATACTTCGCGGATAATCTCAGTCACCTTATCCATATCGACACTAAGCACACCTTGTTCCTTTCCAGTCTGAGTTCTAACAGGCAATTCTAGACCAAATGCAGATCAAACCCGGATTTGGCGCACCAATCTTCGAAACGACCGACGCGACTGTCATCAATCCTGACCTGCACCGAAATGCCGTCCTCACCGTCAATGCGTTTTAGCACTTCGCCCTGTTCATAGAGCCGAGCCAACGCCTTGCCATCCGAATAAGGGACAAGCAGCTCGAAAACAGGCATGTCTTCGGTCAGCCTATCCTCGATCAGAGCCAGCAACGCATCACAGTTGGTGCCTTTGATCGCTGATATTGCAATCGTATTGGCATTACGTGCCGAATATTCCTGCACAGCGGTCAAATCTTCGCCTTCAAGCTGATCGCATTTGTTCAGCGCCTCGACCAGCTCTTCGCCGTCAATTGCCTTTTGCAGACCAAGCGCTTTTAGAACTTCCAGCACGTCAAGCTTCTGGGCTTCCGCCTCGTGGGAGGAGGCATCACGCACATGCACGATCAAGTCAGCTTCGAGAACTTCTTCAAGTGTCGCCCTGAACGCTGCCACAAGATCGTGCGGCAGGTCTGAAACAAATCCGACAGTATCGGACAGGATCACCTTGCGACCACTTGGCAGTTCAAGACCGCGCATGGTCGGATCGAGGGTTGCAAACAGCATATCCTCGGCAAAGACGTCCGAAACGGTCAACTGGTTGAACAGCGTTGATTTGCCAGCGTTGGTATAGCCGACAAGTGCCACAATCGGATAAGGAACACGTCGACGTGCCTCGCGATGAAGTTCGCGTGTCCGCTTGACTTCCTCAAGCTCACGGCGAAGTTTGGCCAGCTTGTCGCCAATCAAACGACGGTCAATCTCGATCTGACGTTCCCCAGGACCGGCAAGGAACCCGCGACCGCCACGCTGGCGTTCAAGGTGCGTCCATGTGCGAACCAGACGGGACTTTTGATAGCTCAGCAACGCCAGTTGAACCTGCAGGCGCCCTTCACGGGTGCGCGCACGATCAGCAAAGATTTCAAGAATAAGACCGGTCCGATCAATAACCTTGCATTTCCATTCCCGTTCCAGATTACGTTGCTGGATCGGGGAAAGCTGGCCATTGATCATGACAATGTCGGCTTCTTCGGCTTTGATCTGATTTCCAAGGCGTTCAACGACACCGGTCCCAAACAGGGTGGCCGGACGTGTCTTTGCTATGGGCACAACCTCTGCGCCCACAACTTCAAAATCCAGTGCGCCGGTCAGGCTGACGGCTTCTTCCAGTCGCGACGATGCGTCGCGCCAAGATCCAGCTTGATCCGCACGTTTCAGTTCCGGATGGAAAACGAGGACCCGGGGGCTGTCATCGTCGCCGTTAGCCCCCGCAGTCAGAGATTCATCAGCTATTTTCTTCGTCCGTCGCAGGCTGGCTCGGATCAAACAGTTTAATCGGTGTCGTCGGCATTACCGTCGAAATCGCGTGTTTGTAAACGAGCTGGGTGTGAGCATCGCGCCGCAGCAAAACAGAGAAATTGTCAAACCAGGTAATAATGCCCTGCAATTTGACTCCGTTGACCAGAAACACGGTAACCGGCGTTTTGTTTTTACGGCAATAATTCAGGAATACGTCCTGAACATTTTGTGATTTTTCCGCCATTGGTTAGACCTAGCCTTCTTTTATGAGCGTTTTTATCGTTTCGGGCGGTCAAGGAAAATGCAGAACCGACGACTTTTCTGTCAATTACGGCTCCGGCCCCATTTTTATGACCTGATTGAACTATAAGACTTTCGCAAAGCTTTTTACAAGCCTTACAAGCGCTTCGCAATCGGGGAAATGCCAATCTGGTCCAAGATTCGCGGAATTCGTGGTGTCCCCGTGGCCGGTAACTTCGTCGCCGATCAGTATCGCGGTTGCACCAACATTGCGCGCGCACTGAATATCGACCACGCTATCACCCACAAACCACAGATTCTCATATTGCGCCGCAGCAGAGTCGCCCATCGCCAGATGCACCGGATCAGCCGCCGGTTTGTCTTTTTTTGCATCTGTAGCCCCGACCACACCACCGAAAAAATGCCCCCAACCAAGATAGTCAACTTCCGAGCGCAGAAAATCACCGTTCTTGTTGCTGACCACCCCCATATAGGCACCAGTATCACGAAGCGCACCCAAAAGATCATGCGCGCCCGCGAGTGGCGTAAGGGTTTCCAAGTGTATCGCCTTGAAATGGGCATAGAAACGATCTTTGGCTTCTTCCCAGCGGTCGTCGCCAAAAAGGGTTGGGAAACTGTCCCGCAATGAACGCGCGACCCGTGTTTTTGTCTCGGCAAGGTCCCACCGATCCTTGCCAAAATCATCAAATGTCAGATTAAGAGCCGCCTGAATGGTTTCCCAGCTATCGACCAGCGTGTTGTCCCAGTCGAAAATAACGGCTTTGGGCGGCAATAGCATTTTTTCTGACATGAATATATCCGGAACGCACGTTAATCTGATTTACAATAATAATACTGCAAGCCTTTGAATTTTTAGAAATATTCCAGCCGTACGGCAAACATCTTTTCGACCTTTTTGATTTGCTCGGAGCCCGCAAAGACCACAATCCGGTCATTGGCTTCGATTACCGTATTGGCGCGTGGCATCACGACTTCGCCATCGCGCAGGATTGCACCAAACACGACGCCTGCCGGCATGGCGATATCCTTGATCGCCTTGCCGACAATTGGTGCTGTCTCAAGTGCTTCGGCTTCCAGAACTTCTCCAAATCCTTCGGAAAGACTGTGCACCGCACGAATTCGCCCACGGCGAACATGGTGCAGAATGGTCGACACCGTCGTCATGCGCGGGCTGATGACAACGTCAATCCCAAGCTCGGAAACCAAGGATGTATAGGTGCTTTTGTTAATCAGGGTCAGCGCGCGCGGGCAGCCATACCGTTTCGCCAGAAGCGATGACAGAATGTTGGTTTCATCATCGTTAGTTAGCGCGACAACCGCCTCGGCATTGCCGACATTGGCCTCTTCCAGCAGTTCAGGATCAAGCACATCCCCGCGCAGAACCACGCTTTTCTTTGGCAGTTTCTGAGCTACGAAACGGGCACGTTCCGGATCCGCCTCGATCAGGCGGGTGGTGACACCTGGGAAGTTCTGATTGATTTCCTCGGCCAGGAAAAGTGCAATATTCCCGCCCCCAAAAATAACAATGCGTCGTGCTTCCGGGTCTTCGTGACCAAAGGCCGACATCGCGCGATCCACCTGATCGCTGGATACTGCCAGATAGACCAGATCACCAGCCAGCATCTGATCATCGCCCTTGGGATAAACCGGTTTATCATTACGGATCATGCCAAGGATCGAAATATTTAGGTCCGGGAACAACTGGTGCAACTGCCGAAGTGGTGTATTGATCACCGGACAATCTTCGTTGCATCGCAGACCAAGGATTTTGACCTTGTCATCCGCAAACGGGATCATGTCGAATGCACCGGGTGCCCGCAAACGCCGTGCGACGGCGCGGGCAACTTCCATTTCAGGGGAAATCACAACGTCGATCGGCAACTTTTCACGGCCAAACAGGCTTGCCCATTCCGGTTGCAGATAGGTCTGGCTGCGAATACGGGCGATTTTCGTCGGCACATTAAACAGCGAATGCGCCACCTGACAGGCCGTCATGTTGACTTCGTCGGCAAAGGTCACCGCGATCAGCATATCTGCTTCATCGGCACCTGCCTGCTGCAAGACATCAGGATGTGATCCAAAGCCAATGATACCCTTGACTTCCAGTGTATCGGAAATCTTGCGAACCAATTCTTCCGACTGGTCGATAACCGTCACATCATTGTTTTCGGCAGCAAGATATTTGGCAATATGGAACCCCACCTGCCCGGCGCCGCAAATGATGACCTTCATTGTTTCGTCTCCCGTTCAAAAGTTCCGGATCGTATGAAGAGGCTTATTCAGCACGTTCTCCATTCACGCCCAGACTTTTGAGTTTTCGATGCAAGGCCGAACGTTCCATTCCTACAAAACTTGCGGTTTTGGAAATATTCCCGCCAAAGCGTTCCACCTGTGTCTGAAGATATTCCTTTTCGAACATCTCGCGGGCTTCACGCAGTGGCAATGCCATGATTTCACTGGTTTTATCAAAATTCAAAGATACAGGCACATCTTCAAACAGCTCGGCTGGCAGCATTTTACCGCTGATAATATCCGTACTGTCATCCGGCGCCATGATCATCAGTCGTTCAATCACATTTCGCAGCTGACGGACATTTCCCGGCCAGTCATAGGAATGCAACGCAGCCAATGCTTCCCCCGACAATTTACGCTTTGGCAGGCCGGTCGCTTCGGCGTAACGCACAAGGAACCACTCGGCAAGATCCGGGATATCATCGCGACGTTGCTGCAACGACGGCACCTGCAAGGGTACAACATTCAGCCGGTAGTATAAATCCTGACGGAAACGCTGTTCGGCAATACGCTCTTCCAGGTCGCGCGCAGTCGTCGCAACGACACGGACATCAACACTGACCGGAACAGAACCACCAACACGTTCAAAGGTTTGTTCCTGAAGCACACGAACAATTTTTCCTTGCGTTTCCAGTGGCATATCAGCCACTTCATCAAGCAAAAGCGTACCGCCATGTGCGAGTTCGAGCACCCCGGTGCGGGCTTCCCGATTGGCAGCCGCAACCGCACCAAACAGGGATTCCTCCATCGTTTCCGGCGAAATATTTGCGCAGTTCAGCACAACGAATGGTGCATCTGAACGGGCGGAATTTTTGTGGATCAGGCGTGCGACAACCTCTTTTCCCGAACCAGCAGGGCCTGAAATCAGGATACGGCTTCCTGTGCGGGCAACCCGATCAATGGCCTGGCGCAATCCGTTGATGGCACTTGAACTGCCGACAAGTTCGGTATCGCCCCCTGCCCGCATGGTTAGTTCGCGGTTTTCGCGGCGCAGGCGCGCATCATCAATGGCACGTTCAACCACCAGCAAAAGCCGATCCGTATTGAACGGTTTTTCGATGAAATCATATGCCCCGTTGCGTGAAGCTTCAAGCGCGGTTTCAATATTTCCGTGGCCGGAAATCATGACTACAGGGACTTCGCTATGCTCACGTTTGATCAGCTTCAGAGTCTCGATACCGTCGTGATCGCTTTCATCCATCCAGATATCGAGGATAACAAGGCTCGGACGGCGAGCAGCAACCTCGGAAAGCGCTTCCTGGCTGGAGCCTGCCTGACGGGTCTTGTGTCCTTCGTCTTCCAGAATTCCGGCAATCAGAGCCCGGATATCTTCTTCATCATCGACGATCAGAATATCGTGCGCCATGTCTTGACCAATATGCCCGTATTTAAATTATTGCTGATGAAACAACCAGATCAGTTGTTCAAAGAATTGCTGTCCGCAGTATCTTCTGCAGTTATGTGTTTGCCTGCGGTCGGAAACGCCAGCGTAACGGTTGCACCGCTCTCGACACCGTCGGCAAGTATAAGCTCTCCGCCATGGTCTTCCATGATTTTCTTGACGATTGCAAGACCAAGACCAGTACCTTTTGATCGTGTGGTGACGTAGGGTTCGGTAAGCCTTTCGCGGTTTTCAACCGGTAGACCTTTGCCATTATCCGAAACTGTCACATAGATACGTTGATTTTCATCAGAACGTGTCACAGAAATTTCGATACGTCCTTGCGGAAGCTCGGTAACATCACCTTCCCGCCCCTCGATCGCCTCTGCGGCGTTTTTAAGGGTGTTGGTCAGACATTGGTTAACCTGACGCGCATCACAGGATACCTCAATTTCACGACCTGCCTTTGCGTCGAAGTCATAGATGATTTTGGTGTAAGCCTGTTTTTGCAGGAACACGGCACCTTTCACCAGATCAACAATCTTTTCCGATTTCATCTTTGGCGATGGCATTCGGGCAAAGCTTGAAAATTCGTCAACCATGCGTCCAATATCTCCAACCTGACGAATAATCGTGTCGGTACAGGTTTTAAATACCTCGGTATCGCTTTGAATTTCCTTCAGATATCGACGTTTAAGACGTTCTGCTGAAAGCTGTATCGGTGTTAGCGGGTTCTTGATCTCGTGGGCGATACGGCGGGCAACATCGGCCCATGCTGCCATCCGTTGCGCGGTTTGAAGTTCAGTGACATCGTCAAAAGTTACGACATATCCGAAAATAGACCGGTCTTCCGCACGCTCGATCGTGACGCGCGCTAAAAGCATAAGGTTCAGACCATCGCGCCGTATTTCGATCTGCCGTGATTTACTGCGATCCCCTTCCTTGCTGAGATCTTCGAACAACACGGAAAATTCCGGGATAACCTCGCAGATCGACTGCCCGATAGCCCTATCCAGATCAATTCCCATCAGGTCCGATGCGCTGCGGTTTGGAAGATTGATGTGACACTCTGCATCCAGTCCGATAACGCCTGCCGTCACACCACCCAAAATGGCTTCTGTAAAGCGCCGACGTTCATCATTCAGGCGGTTGGCCGCCACAAGTTCCGTCCGCTGCGTGTCAAGCTGGGCCGTCATGCGGTTGAAGGCACGGGTTAATGCCTCAAGCTCGTCCTCCTGCCCCGCAAGCGGAACGCGGAAGGTTAAATCGCCATCGCTGACTTTTTCGGCACCGATGATCAACTGAGAAATCGGTTCAACCAATCGCGTTGCGACCATCAGCCCTAGCGTAACCGCCGCCAAAAGCAGAACAACCGCGATCAGAACAAAGATCATGACAAAGGTGATCACGATCCCTGACCGTTCGCCTTCAAGGTTTTCGTATGCGGTAACCGCTTTGCGGGCCTTATCGATACGCTCCAGCACATTGGGATCAACGAACCGGCCAACAAGAAGATACCCGTCGATGAAGCTATCAAGATGTGTCATTGCGCGGATGCGATTATCGGTATTGCCCAAAATCAGAACCACATCATTATTTCGAGCGCGATCATATACTTCCTGCGGGATTGGCGACAAAACCGGATCGTATGAGAAACTGTAATCGGATTGCGCCAGAACGGCTCCGCTTCCATCAATAATGACGGCTTCGGGCAAACCACGTGCATCTGCCTGCGCCGTCAGAATTCTGTTGATCCGCTCCCGGTCAGTTGCAAAGTTGACGCCAAGACGTTGAAGGTCATTTGCCGTTGCCAAAACATCGGCCCGGATCAGTTCCTGATGTTCTTTCAGATATGCTTCGGCAATCACCATACTTTCTTCGACGGCGGTTCGGATGCGATCACTGAACCATCCCTGAATACCGAAATGCAGGAACAACGCGGAAAATACGGCAACGATAATCGCTGGCGTTACCGCGACCAGCGAAAATAGCAGAACCATTCTTGTATGCAGTTTGGCGCCGGCCGTACCACGACGTCGCTCGGCCCATATCTGGACGAGCTTGCGGGCAACCAGCGTGGCAAGTGCAAGAACAAGAACAAGGTCAATATTCAGCAAAAGGATGATCAGACGGGGTTCTGGCCGTAGCGGCGCGGTACCGGTCATCGCGAGATAGGTCGCAAGAACAGATACAAGCGCGGCACAGACCAAACCTATCGCAAACTTTCGCGATTGGCTAAGTCGCCCCAGGAACCTGACAAACCACGACTGCATAAGACGACTGGTGACGGGTCGCCCGGCTTCGGTCATTTTGCGCCCCTGACAACTTCCAGTCCGAGATCACGAATTTTCTTGCGCAGGGTATTGCGATTAAGCCCAAGAACCTCGGCTGCCTTCACCTGATTGCCCCTGGTCGCTTCCAGTGTAACAGTCAAAAGCGGGCGTTCCATTTCACGCAGAATACGATCATAGAGACCACTTGATGGCAAATCCTCGTCATGGGCATCGTAATACTCGCGAACATGACGTTCGATCGATTCCGCAAGTGACTGGGGCTCTCCGACTGGGGCTGACTCGCTGATGTTATTTTCGGAAAACTCGGTTTCGATAACATCGACACCAATCACATCATGCGAATATAGAGCCGTCAGACGGCGCACCATGTTTTCCAGTTCGCGGATGTTGCCCGGCCAGCGATGCACCTTCAAACGCGCCATCGCATCGGAAGAAAGCGTCTTGCGAGGAAGTCCCTCTTCGCTTGCCTGCATCAGGAAGTGATTGACCAGTTCCGGGATATCTTCAAGCCGCTCCCGAAGGGATGGCAAACGGATCGGCACGACATTCAGGCGATAGAATAAATCCTCGCGGAAAGTTCCTTCGCGGATCAGTTTGCGCAGATCGCGATGTGTTGCCGCAACAATACGAACATTAACGCGGATTGGCGTGCGCCCGCCAACACGGGTATATTCGCCTTCCTGAAGGACACGAAGCAAACGGGTTTGCGCTTCAAGCGGCATATCACCGATTTCATCGAGAAACAGCGTACCGCCCTCGGCCTGCTCAAAGCGGCCAACCTTGCGCTCGTTGGCACCGGTGAAAGCACCCTTTTCATGACCGAACAACTCGCTTTCGATCAGTTCACGCGGGATTGCTGCCATGTTAATGGCAACGAACGGCCCATGACGACGACCGCCATATTCATGAAGTGCACGCGCTACCAGCTCCTTGCCGGTACCACTTTCACCAGTCACCATCACTGTCAGGTCGGTGTTCATCAACCGGGCCAGCGCACGATAGATTTCCTGCATTGCCGCAGAACGACCGATCAATGGCAGACGGTCATCACCTTCATCATCTGATGATTTGGCATTGTCGGCGGCTTGTGGTGTTTCAAGCGCACGATCAACAATACTGATCAACTCGTTTAAATCAAAAGGTTTTGGAAGATATTCAAAGGCACCGCGCTGTGCTGCTTTTACGGCTGTCATCAGGGTGTTCTGCGCGCTCATGACGATAACGCGTAAATCCGGTCGAAGCTTGCGGATGCGCGGCACCATATCAAGCCCGTTTTCATCTGGCATCATGACATCCGTAATCACCAGATCGCCGTCCCCATCGGCAATCCAGTCCCACAAGGTACGTCCGTGACCGGTACTGCGGACCTCGTGCCCCTGACGCGACAGAGCCTGCGTCAGAACAGTACGGATCGCACGGTCATCATCAGCAACAAGAATTCTGGCCGGGCTCGGGCTCATACGGTTTCTTCCTTGTTTTTCATTATATTATCCGCACTGACGTCTTCGGCCAACGTGCGGTTATAGATCGGCAGCATGATCTGAAATTCGGCACCGCCCCCCGGTGCGTCTTTCACTTCTATAACACCACCATGGTCATTGATAATTTTTGCCACCAACGCCAACCCCAGTCCGGAACCGGTTGGTTTGGTGGTCACAAACGGATCAAACAGGCTTTCGCGCATATCGGGCGCAATACCCGGTCCATTGTCGCGCACCGAAACAACCAGTGGCAAATGCACACGTGCATCGCCACCAGCCACAGCCAGACGGATACCATGCTGGTACCGCGTTGAAATCACAATATGACCGCTGTCATGATCGACAGCCTCGCCTGCATTTTTAAGAAGGTTCAGAAATACCTGAATCAGCTGATCTCGGTTGCCAAATACCGGTGGCAACGACGGGTCATAGATTTCTTCGAAGGCAAGGTGTTTGCCAAAACCGTTTTCAGCAAGCCTGCGGACATGTTCAAGTACGGTATGAATGTTAACCGCACCGCGTTCCATCGGCTTGTCGGAAAAGATTTCCATGCGGTCAACAAGGTCAACGATCCGGTCGGCCTCATCACAGATCAACCGCGTTAGTACCCGGTCGTCTTCATTCGATGTTTGTTCAAGCAACTGTGCCGCGCCACGGATACCCGATAGCGGATTTTTAATCTCGTGCGCAAGGATCGCTGCCATCGCACTTACCGAACGTGCCGAGTTCCGGCTTAACAACTGATTATCAATCTTCTGAGCGATAGAGCGCGGCTCGAACGTCAGAACAGCGCAATCAGGTTCATCTGGCATCGAGCCCACTGTCAGATTGACGGTATGTTTGCCAATCTTCGGGCTTTCGATCAGAAGATTATGATCCGCCACCAAGGTTGCTTCGTCGATAGCCTGACTGATCAGCGAGAAAACCGGGCTGTCACCGGGAATGAAGTCCTTGAGGTTGCTGCGGCACAAAACGGCGGCGCTGGTATTGAACAGCTGTTCCGTCGCCTGATTGACGAAGCGGATTTTGCCATCCCGATCAGAAACGACGACCGCACTGGCAATTGCATTAAGCACGCCAGTCGGGTCTACCCCGTTTCCTTTGCCAAATCCAAGTCTCATTCAAAGTTTCCCCGATAATATCGCTATTTAATTCTTGTTTTTCTCAGGCCGCGGCCTGTTTGTCCGCATTTTCGATCAATGGCTCGTAGAATGCCCTTATCTGATCCTTGACTTCAAATGGGTCACTTAACTCATTCACAATACGACGGAATTCAGTCGCGTTGCGTAAGCTGTTGCAATACCACGCCAAATGTTTTCTTGCGATACGGACACCTTGCTGACCGTGATGATCAATCATCGCATCATAATGACTAAGGATCGTTTGCAGTTGCACAGCAAGCGACGGCGCTGACAGTTTCTGACCGGTCTTCAAATAATGTGATACCTGTGCCAGAAACCACGGTCGTCCCTGCGCGCCACGCCCCACCATTACACCATCAGCACCGGAACGTTTCAGAAGCTCTGCCGCATCTTCCTCGCTATTGACGTCCCCATTGCCGATAACCGGGATCGATACAGCCTGTTTGACCAGTGCAATTGCGTCCCAGTCCGCATCGCCTTTATAAAACTGGCAGCGTGTCCGACCATGGATGGTCAACATCGCAATTCCCAGATCCTCGGCGATTTTTGCCAGACGCGGCGCATTACGATTGTCATCGTCCCATCCCAAACGCATCTTAAGCGTCACGGGTACGGAAACGGCATTGACGGTTGCCTCAATGATATCGGCAGCAAGATTCTCATCACGCATCAGGGCCGATCCGGCATAGCCCTTTGTGACCTTTTTGGCAGGACAGCCCATATTGATGTCAATGATCATAGCACCGCGATCTTCGTTCATCTTTGCGGCAAGCGCCATCTCATCGGGTTCAGTTCCGGCAAGCTGAACGGAAAGCGGGCTTTCGGCTGCACAATCGCCGTGCATTTTGCGCACTTCTTTTTGATGGCGCTGGATACGTGTCATGGCATCAGACGCAATCATTTCCGAGACAACCAGATGCCGGCCAAACTGGCGCACCTGTTGCCGAAAAGGAAGGTCAGTCACACCTGACATTGGTGCCAGGATGACATTCTCTGGCACATTTACAGAACCGATCTGCAAAGACATGAAGGAAATCCGATTGCCTAAAACTTGGGCAGATTAATGAAACTGGCTCGGCGTTGCAACAACTCTAAGCGAATTGGCGAATATAAGCCAACCAACACGGCCGCCACCTTTAAACAAGGCCCGGAATATTCATCAGATCAGATATCCCGAAACAAATCGAACGCCCGGGAATGCCAGGGTAAGCAGCAGCCATGCCCCCAGCACAAACCGAACAGCCATACGCCCGCGCAGAGTGGATTTTTCATGAATGAATATCAGGCCGCAAATCACTGCAAAACCAAGCAGGGTAAGAAGCATCTTGTGATCAAGATAGAGCAGCGATTGCCCCTCGACCTGGCGCAATGCAAAACCGGTAATAATTCCGATCACAAGGACCCACGCAGACCATTTGAGAAAACTGACAAGCATGTGTTCGCTGTCGCGCAATGGCGGCAGGCGACGGCTCCAGCGGTTTGGACGGCGGTTTTTAAGTGCATCTTCCTGAACAACATAGCCCATGGCCGCAATTGCAGACAGTGTCACAAGCGCGTAGGTTACAAGTGACGTTCCGATATGAACCCAAAGCCAGCCAGAATAAAGAACCGGTTCTGCAACCGACGGGTCAGCAACCGGTTCAAAGACGTTAAAAACAGCTGCAACTCCGCCGAATGCCAAAAGATATCCACCGATATAACCGGCAAGACGCCAGATTTGTTTCGGCCCGTTGCATATGACAAGCCCGCCAAAGATCAGGATCACGGAAAGTTCCGACCAATGCAAAGCCGCTGTAAATCCGCGCGATTGCAATTCCTCGCCCGTCAGGCCAAGCACGATCACCGTACCAGCCGCGGCAACAAATATGGACAAAAACAGCCATATGTCGCGCTGCGGGTCGCGCCGCATGATTTGCGTGGTTAGCGGTAGCAAACATAAGATATGTAAGGCGGCAGCAATCATGTTCGGATCCGGCCTAAAGGCGTTTACATCATAACATCAGGCAAATGGCGACTTGGCAAAGTCATCGCAGAAAGATAGCCTTCGGCGCAATTCAGACAAGTCACGGCACCACGTTTATGACCAAAAAAATCGCAGTTGTCATCGTTGCAGCAGGCAGCGGTAGCAGATTTGGTGATCCGATACCAAAACAATATCATCTGCTTGGCGCAAAGACATTGCTGCGTCACTGCATTGAGAGCTTCGCTAAGCATGTGCCGTCCGAACTGATCAGGGTCATTTATAATCCTGACCATCAGGATTTGTACGATAATTCGGTTAAAGGCCTATCCTTGGACGCCCCAGTGCCCGGCGGAGTGACAAGACAACAATCTGTCCTGAACGGATTACGTTCACTGGAAAATGAAAACCCTGACCACGTGCTTATTCATGATGCGGCAAGGCCGGGCATTTCAGACGATGTTATCGACCGCGTCATCTCAGCTCTGGCGACATATCAGGGTGCCATTCCCACCCTTCCCGTTCTCGACACCATCAAGCAGACGGAATCCACCGGGATAATTAGACGAACCATTCCACGAGAACAGCTTCATCGCGCCCAGACACCTCAGGGGTTTCATTTCAAAACGATCCTTGATGCTCACCAACGGTTTGAGGGGCACGAATTCACTGATGATGCCGCCCTGCTGGAACAACTTGGCCTGGATGTGGTGTGCGTAGAGGGGGCTGTTTCAAACGACAAGATTACGCGCCCCGACGATATCGAACGCGCCCGTGACTGGATTAACCGTGTTCCAGCCTCAGAGAAAGACAGCGATATGATCCACGAAGAGTTCCGGGCCGGTACCGGTTTTGACGTTCATCGATTTGCCCCAGGTGACCATTGTATCCTTTGCGGTGTCAAAGTCCCCCATTCCGCACGCCTTGAAGGCCATTCAGATGCGGATGTCGGCCTGCATACGTTAACAGACGCATTGTTGGGTGCCATTGGTGCCGGCGATATCGGCCAACATTTCCCGCCTTCTGACATGAAATGGAAGGGGGCAGCATCGGATCAGTTTGTTCTTCACGCAGTCAATCTGATCCGCGAACGCGGCGGACGCATCGTCAATGCGGATATCACCCTGATTTGTGAGCGGCCCAAAATAGGACCGCATACACAGGCCATGCGCGAAAAGGTTGCTGAAATTCTTGGTATTGAAGTTGATCGCGTCAATGTGAAGGCGACGACGACAGAGCGCCTGGGCTTCACCGGACGCGAGGAAGGTATCGCGGCTCAGGCTGCGGTCAGCGTCGCCCTACCCGTCAAATAGAGTGTTCTTCCATTCAATAAGAAAGGCAGGATGAAAATCCCGCCTTTCTTATTTTCGTTCAGACCTTATGCCGGAGATGAACCGTTCTCTTTTTCTGGCAATTGATGTTTCATCAGGACTGGAACCTGGGCCATGCCAAACACCATGGTCAGCGGCATAATCCCCCATACCTTGAACGCAACCCATGTATCGGTCGAAAAATTGCGCCAGACAATTTCATTGATCACGGCAAGAACGACGAAGAAAATGCTCCAGCGCCAGGTCAGGATGCGCCATCCCTCGTCCGTCGCCTTAAATGCACTTTCCAAAACCAATTTCAAAAACAGCTTTCCAGCAATCAAACCGCCAAACAGGATCGCTGCAAACAGCAGATTGACAATCGTCGGCTTGATTTTAATGAACAGATCATTGTCGAGATAAAGCGTTAAGCCGCCAAACACGATCACGAAAGCGCCGCCAATCAACGGCATCACCGGAATGGTTCGGGCAATAGCATACGATACTGCCAGCGCAACCACTGTTGCCGTTACAAAAACCGCTGTTGCAGTCATAAGATTGGTTGTCGCATTGACTGCGAAAAACAGGATCAGCGGCCCCATTTCAAGGGCAAGTTTTGTAAGCTGGTTCATTGGTCACTTCGTTAAATGTAAAATTTCGACCATCCTAGGGGCCAACGGCCATTGATGCAATCAATTCGGGATTGTTGCCCCTGCGACCTGACCGCGCAACCAATCGACATATGGTCCATTTCCCCTGCCTAATGGAATTTCCAGAATACAGGGAACATCATAGGGGTGATGATCTGTGATCCATTCCGAAAGCGTCGTTGCCGCTGCGCTGGTCGATTTCAGAATGATAACTATCTCGTTTTCTTCTTCGATATCGCCATCCCATTCATAGATTGCCGTCATTTGGGGCATGATGTTCGCGCAGGCCGCCAATCTTTCTCGAACGGCACCGCCCGCAATCAAGCGGGCGACTTCCATGTCCGGCGCTGTCACATAAAGAAAGACCATGTCACTACGATCAAAGGACTTCGATGTCATGGTGATTGCCCCTCGGTTGATTATCCGTCACACTTACCTGCAATATATAGCTTCATCATCACATCGCGCCACACACAAACCTATTCTATCAATTCAGGGATGCCATGACGGGGAATAAGCAGGTGAAACCGACACAAACACAACTCGATTGGTTGCGCCGTGGCCTTAGCCAGCCGGGTGGAAAGTTGCCGCTCTTTGACACCAATGGCAAGCAAATCAGTGAAAAAACAGTCAAAAGCTGCATTGATCATGGATGGGCTGCCCCATGGTTCGACAACCCGATCAAACCGGACTGGCTGATTTGCAAACTAACCGATGAAGGTCGTAGGGTTGCGACCTCTGTTGCTGATAAAAACGCATAAGGACATCCGGTCGCGATCCCGAACCGCTGCACTGATCTAATCAGCATGTCCACGGGTATCAAGGTTAATCACCTTTTACCACCGAGTGTGCCGGATCATGTGTTCATTTGTCAGAAATACGGTTGCTGTTCTCACCCTCGCATGCTCCTTTGTCGCACACAGCGCCAAAGCGTCAGATACCGAGCACGCGTGGGATATATGGCATCAGCCAGGTGTGCATGCGCTAATGCGTCATGCCATTGCGCCGGGTACTGGCGATCCGGAAAACTTCACCATTGGCGATTGCAGCACCCAACGGAATCTTGACGAGACCGGTCGCAATCAGGCGCGTGCCATCGGCGAACGCGTCCGTGAAGCGGGCATTGAGTTGGATGTAATTCTCAGCAGTCAGTGGTGTCGCTGTTTGGAAACCGCCAGATTGCTTGGCCTTGGCCCCGTGACAGAAGAACTGGCACTTAATTCGTTTTTCCGTGATAGCGGTACCAAGAAAACTCAAACAGACCAAATCATTGACCGACTTGGTGCACTCCCTGAAGGAATCAAGGCCCTGTTGATTACCCATCAGGTGAATATCACCGCATTAACCGGCATCTATCCGAGATCAGGCGAAATCATTCTGATCCGTGTTGACGAAAATAACACCGTGGAAATGCTTGCCCGACTGATGCCGTAGCCTCACCAGTACCAATGATCGCATATCAGATTTTGATGGAGAATAAATTGGTCGGAGCGAGAGGATTCGAACCTCCGACCCCCTGCACCCCATGCAGGTGCGCTACCAGGCTGCGCCACGCTCCGACCGTAAAGAATGCGTCGTTTGACGCGGCTCGATAAATAGCCGCGCAAGCCCAAAGACGCAAATGGTTTTTACGTATTTTTTTCCGACTGTTGCAGTGCCGACCTGAGGATACCTTGAAGCTCTTCCAATTCACCTAACAGGTTTGCAAGAACAGTCTTATCTGGTGTTCCTGCTGTGCCTGTCGAATAAGCCATATCTGATGCTTCATCCGATGGACCATCGACGGTTTCAGCCAGCGACGCCACCGCGACTTCCGAAGGCAACTGCCCCTTGTTCTGATCAAGCAACTTTTGCACACCCTTGATGGTGTAGCCCTGATCATGGAGCAGTGAACGAATATCAGCCAGCAGCACCAGATCTTCCGGACGATAATAACGTCGCCCGCCAGCACGTTTCATTGGTTTGATCTGAGGAAACTTGGATTCCCAAAAACGCAGGACATGCTGCTGCAGCCCCAGCTCTTTTGCTGCTTCGCTAATTGTACGAAACGCAGAGTCAGACTTTGCTGTGCGGCGGTTTTCCGCCTCAGCCCCCAAGTTATTTTTCATGAGTTCAGTTCTTAAGCGTTAATGCGTGCTTTCAACACCTGCGACGGCCGGAACACAAGCACTTTGCGCGGCAGGATTGGCACTTCTTCACCTGTCTTGGGATTGCGACCAACGCGCTGTCCCTTCTGGCGAACGGAAAAACTGCCAAACGAGGAAATCTTTACGACTTCATCCTTGATCAAGGCAGATGAAATTTCGTCGAGAACCGTTTCCAGCAACTGGGCGGACTCGTTACGCGACAAACCGACTTCCTGATAAACGGCTTCGGCAAGATCAGCGCGGGTAATCGTAGCTTCCGACATAACAGGCCGCCTCCTTAAAACGGGACTTTATACACAAGGCTATATCTGGTGGCGAAATCAGTCAATATCAACAGGATACATCGCTTTGCGGCAGAATGTTGTGTTTTTTAAGCAAATGCTTTGTTTTTGTCAGATATCCCACAGAATCCAGAGCTTACCAGCGAACCAGTGCTGCGCCCCAAGTGAAACCGCCGCCCATCGCTTCCAGAATTACAATATCACCACGCTTGATCCGGCCATCATGAACGGCTTCGGCAAGTGCCAGGGGAATCGACGCCGCGGACGTGTTCGCGTGACGATCAACCGTGATGACCACCTTGTCTTCAGAAATGCCAAACTTTCTGGCAGTGCTGTCAAGAATGCGACGATTGGCCTGATGTGGCACGAGCCAATCAATATCCGCGGCTTCAAGCCCCGTATCGGCAAGGACTTCGCGAATAACGCCTGCAAGGTTGGTCACTGCATGGCGGAAAACTTCCTTGCCTTCCATCTGAAGAAAACCAACAGTCTGGGTCGTTGATGGACCGCCATTGACATACAGCAGTTCGTATTTACCACCATCCGAATGCAATCGACTTGCGAGAATACCTTGATCCTCGACGGTGCCCTTGCCTTCAACGGCCTGAACAACAACCGCCCCTGCTCCGTCCCCGAACAAAACGCATGTCCGGCGGTCTTCCCAATCCAGAATACGCGAAAATGTTTCTGCCCCGATGACGAGAACCGTTTTTGCCTGACCGTTTCGGATATACATGTCCGCAGTGGTAAGGGCGTAAACGAAGCCCGAGCAAACCGCCTGAACGTCGAAGGCAAAACCGACAACGCCCAGTCGATGCTGAACCTTTGTTGCCGTTGCCGGAAAGGTATTATCGGGTGTCGCGGTCGCAACGATAATCATGTCAATGTCCGCGGCAGTCACACCGGCATGTTCCATTGCACGTGTTGCAGCAGCCACCGCAAGATCACTGGTGGTTTCCCCTTCGGCAGCGATATGACGCTGTCGTATTCCCGTCCGCGCAACGATCCATTCATCAGATGTATCGACGCGCTTTGCCAGTTCATCATTGGTTACAACATTCGAAGGAAGATAAGAACCGCAACCAATAATGCGAGAACGAACAGTCATGATTTAAGAACCGCCAGTTTTAGTGGGAATAGTTGGGACAGACAGTATCAGTCGACCTGGCCAGCTGCGAGGGCGATGGTTTCCTCATCGATCGGAGCTTTGGAAATCGCCTCTTCGAAGGCGGCAAGTTCACCCTTGATCGTTTCGTTCAGCCGGTTCGCAATAAGGTCGTGACAAACGCCAATGGCATTCGAGAACCCCAGCGCATCGGTGCCACCGTGGCTTTTCACGGCAATCCCGTTCAGCCCCAGCAGCATCGCACCATTGTAACGACGCGGGTCCATACGTTCCCGGAAACGCTGCAATGATCGACGGGCCAACAGATAGCCGACCTTCGCCCAGAATGAACTTTTGAAAGTTTCACGCAGGAAGTGCACCAGCAGTCGCGCCGTTCCTTCGGCGGTTTTAAGTGCAACGTTACCGGTAAAGCCGTCGGTCACAATCACGTCCACGGTGCCCTTGGCAAGGTCATCGCCTTCGACAAATCCTTCAAAGCGGATCGGAAGGTCGATTTCGCGAAGTATCGCTGCGGCTTTCTTGACCGACTCATTGCCTTTGAGTTCTTCAATCCCGACATTGAGCAAGCCCACAGAAGGCCTTTCAATACCAAACAGAATGCGTGCGAAAACCTCGCCCATAAGCGCGAACTGCACCAGGTTGTTCTCATCACATTCAATGTTGGCGCCAAGATCGAGCATGACAGTCTCGCCGCGCTGGGTTGGCATATAGGTCGCAATTGCAGGCCGGTCGATACCACGTACGGTTTTAAGGACGAATTTGGCCATAGCCATCAGAGCACCGGTATTTCCGGCAGATACGACGCCTTGTGCGTCCCCCTCTTTAACAGCATTGATGGCCAGTCGCATGCTGGAATCCCGACGCTGCCGCAAGGCAACAGACGGTTTGTCATCCATCGTCACTTCTTGAGAGGCATGACGAATTTGACTGACGGTTTCGAGCCCCGGATATTTGGCGAGCAGCGGTTTGAGCCGCGCTTCATCCCCAAACATCAAAAATTTAAGATGAGGCAACCGTTTCAGGGCAATTTCTGCACCCGCCACGACCATCTCAGGCGCGTGGTCTCCTCCCATCGCGTCAAGTGATATGCAGACCTGTTCAGGCAATGTATTCTCTTATGGTTGTTCTAAAACATCTGAACCGGAATTTACCGGCAGGCTTGCCTATCGGCTAAACTTGTCTTCGGCATGCCGGAAAGCCCGTAATTACCGGAATTCTCAGCCAGATACAAGGTAAAGCCGATATGCAATCAAAAGCGACCAGTATCCGGCTTGCTCTTCGCCTTTTCGGTCAAAAGCGTAAAATGCCGGTCGTTACCGGCATTTTCCTGACATTTTACGTGACGAAAAACGCAACCAGAATGGTAATTTAGTTTTTCTTCTCTAGCTTGTCCTTAAGACCTGCGAGTTTTGCAAACGGGTTGGGACGCTCTTCTTCGTCTTCCGATTTAACCACGTCCGCAACTTTCGCGCCGTCCTTGCGCGGATAAGGGTCCATAGCGACAGCAAGAAACTGTGCGACAACTTCACCAACATCAATTTTGCCATCTACCAATGGCTCTGGCTGATCCAGAAGCGCCATAAGCTCTTCTTCGGAAAGATCATCCAGATCATCGGGATTCGAAGGAAGGTCATCTTCGGATACATGCGGAGAAAACAGAACCTCCACCTCGTCTTCGATGGTTTCGGGGACCGGCTCGAGTGTCGCAACACAACGCTGAACAATATCGGCATGCATGGGACCACGAAGGGTGACTTCGCCATTGCCTGCCGTCGTAGTCGTCAGGGTTGCCTTTAAACTATTAATAGCAATCAGTTCGAAACGTTCAGCAAGCGCCTTGCGCTCCTTTTCATTTGCTTCGATCTCGATCTTGCTTTTTTTCCCGACCTGTTCGTCCGTATTAACGATGCGGGAAAATTCGGGTGTAATCTGTTCAGGCATTGGGGCCTCTTTCTATTCGGTTGGTGCAACGGCGACTTCCGGCACAGCCGGAAAATGGATAACGCCATTGTGTAATTCTTCGGTTTTCTGACGGTCAAGGTGTGCAAGGGCATCATTGATATAACCGACCATGGCCATCAATTGCGTATCACTAGCCTCGTTGTCGGCATATAGATTGCGGTTGAGTGCGGCGGCAAGTTCTATTGCACCGGATTGAACACCCTCTTCGTAGGCGACAATGCGACCGTGATAGGACTCCGACATTTTCCGGATGCGCTTAAGGATTCCGACATCACCAATTCCCATCTCACGCATATTCTGGTCAAGATCGGAAAACATCACGTCAAAGATTTCTTGCGCCAGTTCACGACTTTCATTGTCTTTTTTCAGACGCCGAAACAGAACAAAGGCATGCACCAGAATTAGGTCAAATCGCCCTTCCATGGTATCTGCGACGCCAAGGCGTGTATAGAATTCTGGCTTGCGCGCCTGCCCCACCATTCCGGTGTAAAGCGCAAAGGCAGCACTTTGTTTGCGGTCTTTTTTCTTCAACCAGCCGAACAACAGTAACACTCCTTCGTTGACATTCCAGCCATGGCACGCAGAATGCCGTAAATTTCCCGGGGCGGCATCGCCCCAACATTGCCCGGCAATATCATGCGCCCAGCGCTGAAACTCAAGGCAATTCCTTAATGACTTTAATTGGCTGATCGCTTTGGTGAGTTCCATGCATACAAGAACAACACGCCTTTCCCTTATGATGCTGGCCGGATTGGCAGTGGCATTTGTTGCTGCCTGCAGCCCGCGTATCGCAACGCGCGGTAATGCTCCTGAACCCGAAGTTCTCGAACAAATCATTGTCGGGCAATCCACAAAGGGTGATGTGACCGATCTTTTGGGATCGCCATCAAGCGTTGCGGCCTTTGACGAAAATGTCTGGCTTTATATTTCGCGCAGAACCGAAACAATTGCGTTTCTGGCACCGGATGTCGTTGAGCAAAAGGTCATTCTCGTCAGCTTTGATGCGGCAAACCGGGTCGATATCCTAAGCGAATATGACCTTGAAGACGGTAAACCGGTCATTCCGACGGATCGGATCACGCCAACCGCAGGCAAGGAAATTACAGTTCTGCAGCAGCTGTTTGGCAACCTTGGTCGCTTCAGCGAAACCAAATAAATTCCAAATTCGTTTTCAGGCTTTGAAATGGTCGAACCCGTCATTGGCGAGTTCGACTATTTTTTTGTCGGCTCCGATGAGGTCGACCTGTCCGGGCTGGTCCGTCACCTTGCCAATGACCGTGACATCGTTACCCAAGGTTTTTATATCTGCTTGATCGGCGCAAATCAGAAGTTCGTAATCATCCCCGCCCCCTAGTACAGACGCCCATAGGGCGGGATCGGTATTTACTGCATTCATCGCTGCCTTTGATAATGGAATAAGGTCCTTGTCAAAAACCATGCCGACACCAGACGCCAAACAAATCTTGCGACAATCCCCGGCCAATCCGTCCGAAATATCCATCGCAGCATAGCGGCCATAAGCATCAGCGCATTTTCTGCCAATCGTCAGGCGTGGTTGCGGTAACAGGTATCGCGACGAAAGATAGGCACTATCGGCGGCGTCCAGCCCCATAAGGTTGCCCTGTAAGACCTTTAAGCCGAGTGCGCCATCGCCCAATGTACCGGTAACCGCAATCAAATCACCCGATTTGGCCGCATCCCGCCGCATGGCGCGCCCAATTGGCACGGCACCGAACGCCGTCAGGCTGAAAAATGTGGGACCTGGTGTTCCAACAGTATCGCCCCCCAGAAGCGGGGTATCATAGGTAGCACAATCCTGCCCCAAACCGTTCGCAAAGGAAGCGATCCAGCCTTCGGAAAGGTCGCGATTATAACCAGCCGTTAGCAGCACCCCCAAAGGATAAGCCCCCATAGCTGCCAGGTCAGACAGATTGACACGCATAACCTTGCGCGCGATGTCGGCCGGATCATCCTGACTGCGAAAATGTACATCGGCCACAAGTGCGTCGACCGTAACAACAATTTCGTGCCCATCAGGTGGAGACAAAAGAGCCGCATCGTCCAGAAGGGACAATGCGGCTTTTGACTTTTGCGCGATGGGCGCAAAATGACGTGCGATCAGATCGAATTCTCCTGATCGCGCAACCATATCAATTCTTACCAGCTTCACCCGCACGAAGCGTTTTGCCGATCCGGTCAAGGACAGCGTTTACAAGCTTCGGCTCGGTTTCGTCAAAGAACGAATGGGCAGCGTCCACATATTCAGTGATGACAACGCGCATCGGTACATCTTCGCGCATCATCAACTCATAGGTTCCTGCACGCAGAATACAGCGCAAAACAGTTTCAAGACGCTTGGTTGTCCAACCCTTTTCCAGAGCTGAGTCGATCAGCCCGTCAAGATCGACCGTGCGCGCAGTAACCCCCTGAACCAGGTCGGCAAAAAATCCGCGATCCGGATCAATCAGATTGTCATTGGGCTCATCAAGGTCGCGAATACCTTCGCCATCAAGGCGGAAATCCGAATATTCGCGCACGACGTCACCTGCCGAAAGCTGGGAAAGCTCTGCCTGGTATAGCGCCTGAATGGCGGCAAAACGCGCAGCACTGCGTCGTTGGGCGGCTGATGCCTTGGGTTTATCAGTCATTACTTGTGATGTATTCCAAAATGGTTTTGAACTTCAATCATACGAAGAACAGCACGGGCGGCCTCGCCACCTTTATTCTTCTGATCTGCCTTGGCGCGTGCAAGTGCCTGGGCTTCATTTTCAACGGTCAGGATGCCATTGCCGATCGCCAGACGGTAATCAAGGCAAAGCTGCATCAATGCGCGATTTGCTTCTTCACAGATATGGTCGTAATGCGTGGTTTCACCGCGAATAACGCAGCCAAGTGCCAAGTAGCCATCATAGCGCGGACCAGTCGCAAGATCAGCCATGGACTGAACAGCGTAGCGGATTGCTATCGGAACCTCGAAGGCACCTGAAACAGAAATCCGGTCCCAGGTTGCACCGCCAGCTTCGAGCGTCGACGCAGCCCCTTTGACCAGATCTTCGACGATATGGGTGTAATAAGGCGCATCAACGATCAGAATGTGCGGACCGTTACTCATGTTTATTCCTCCGAGACAACAAGCGGACGCTGATCAACCAGATTTAGACCGAACCCGTCAAGCCCTACGATGTGTCTTTTGGTATTTGAAAGCAAAATCATATCGCGAACGCCAAGATCAAGCAGGATCTGTGCGCCAACACCATAGTCACGCAAATCAGAGTCGTCAGCAGATTTTGCGATTTCCTGACGCAGAGCATCTCCGTCCCCGCCATTGAGCTCGATAAGCTTTGCAATAGACGATGAAAGCGTATTGGGGCGCGGTTCACGGATGAGAACAATAACGCCACGCCCCTCCTCGCCAATCTGCCGCATTGCGGCCTGCAACTCGCCGCCATGCGCTCCTTGCCGGTCGCCAAGCACATCTTCAAGCACATTTAATGCGTGGACACGCGTCAGAACCGGCTTTGCATCAGAAATGTCGCCCTTCACCAAAGCAATATGTTCGGCATATGTGACATTGTTGACATACAGATTGAGCTCAAACTCGCCGCCATGCACCGAATTGATTTTTGTTGTCGCCTTACGCTGAACAACTCTTTCATGCTTCCGGCGATAGCGGATCAAATCGGCAATCTGGGCGATTTTGAGATTATGCTTTTTGGCGAACTCAACAAGTTCCGGCAAACGCGCCATTTCGCCGCTTTCGCTCATGATCTCGCAAATAACGCCAGATGGATTGAGGCCCGCAAGGCGCGAAATATCAACCGATGCTTCGGTGTGCCCCGCCCGCACAAGAACGCCACCTGGACGTGCGCGCAAAGGAAAGACATGCCCCGGGGTCACTATATCGTCGGAAGTTGATTTTGTATCAATCGCCACGGAAATTGTTCGCGCCCTGTCCGGGGCGGAAATACCGGTTGTCACACCTGTCGCCGCTTCGATCGAAACTGTAAACGCCGTTTCATGCCGCGTACCATTTCGCGCGCTCATCAACGGCAGCCCAAGATGATCGCAACGTTCGGATTCCAGCGTCAGACAAATAAGCCCACGGCCATAAGTTGCCATAAAGTTTATGGCATCCGGTGTTGCCATTTGGGCGGGAATAACCAGATCACCCTCGTTTTCCCGGTCCTCGTCATCGACAAGAATAAACATCCGGCCATTTCGGGCTTCTTCAATAACATCTTCAATTGGTGACAGATAACGATGCGGCATGGTCGTTCAATCCTTACCCAGCATGCGCGCGACATAACGCGCCAGCATATCAATCTCGAAATTGATCCGGTCACCTGGTTGTTTCGATCCCAGCGTCGTGTGAGTCTGGGTATGGGGTATCAGATTGATACCAAAAGTGTTTCCGTCAACCTCATTGACAGTCAATGAAACACCTTCAAGCGTTACCGAGCCTTTTGACGCAATGTATTTCGCAAAAGCTTCAGGAACCTCGAATGTCAGACGAAGGGAATCACCTTCGGGAATGCGTTTTATCAGCGTCGCAACACCGTCCACATGACCGGATACGATATGCCCGCCCAACTCGTCCCCGATCCGTGTGGCCTGTTCCAGATTTATGCGTGATCCGACCTCAAGATCGCCCAAAGTCGTCTTATCAAGACTTTCGGCAGATGCCTCGATGGCAAACCAGTCCGAACCAGTTTCGATAACGGTCATGCACGCACCATTACAGGCAATCGACGCCCCAAGAGCGATTTTAGAGGTATCAAAAGCGGTCGAGAATTCGAAACGGGTGTCGCCGCGTTTTTCGATTTTCCGAACAGATCCTATATCCGTAATGATGCCAGTGAACATTTATCTATTCCGTTATTTTTTCGTAAGTTATCGCAATATCTTTGCCAACTGGACGAACAGATGTGCGCTGAAAACGTGGCATGTCTGAAAGGTGATCAAGCCCGAGCTCAGCGATCATCGCCTTGCCTTCTGCCCCGATCAGGGATGGTGCAATGAAATGAACCACCCGATCAATCAAATCTCGATGCACCAAGTCGGCAGCCAGATTGCCGCCACTTTCAACCAAAACACGCGTCAGACCCTGCTCGCCCAAACGTTTCATCACGTCATTTAGGTCGAAATGATCATTCTTGCACCCGGCGGTAAGTACTTTGACCCCGGTTTTTCCAAATTTTTCAAAAACTTCGTCAAGTTTGTCTTGGGATGTAATGATCCAGGTAGGGACTTTTTGGGCACCACGGAACAATTCCGCCGATACAGGTACATCGCCATTGCGATCAAGGACAACACGAACAGGTGATTGGGCTTCCCGTCCGGGGATACGGCATGTGAGAGTGGGGTTATCAACAATGACAGTCTTGGCACCAACAAGGATCGCATCGTGATTGGCCCTCAACAGGTGACCATACTCACGCGCAATATCCCCCGTTATCCACTGGCTCTGACCAGAGCGCGTCGCGGATCTGGCATCGATGGTGGATGCCAGTTTTAATGTAATGATCGGCCGACCGGAAACAATGCGCGATAGGAACCCGGCATTGATGCGATGGGCTTCGTCGCCATAAAGCCCTGTTTCAACCGTGATGCCCGCATCACGCAACATTTTGTACCCTTTTCCTGAAACACGACGATCAGGGTCTTCGAGGGCGCTGACGACACGCTTTACTCCGGATTCGATCAGTCCCAACGCACAAGGCGGCGATTTACCAAAATGACTACAGGGTTCGAGCGTTACATAGGCAGTAGAGTTGCGTGCTTTATCGCCTGCCTCGTCAAGTGCGACACGCTCTGCATGTGGGCGACCGCCCGGCTTGGTAAAACCACGACCGACGATTGCCCCTTCAGAAGAAACCAGAACACACCCAACTGACGGGTTGGGCCAGACATTTCCCAGACCACGTTTTGACAGGCTTAGCGCAACCCGCATGAAATGCCGGTCGTCATCTGAAAACGCGGTGGCTGTCATTACTCTGTGTCCGCCTCTTCTTCCCCATCATGCATGTTTTCCACGAACTGCTCAAAGTCGCGGGCTTCTCGGAAATTTTTATACACCGAAGCATAACGGACATAAGCAACCTGATCGAGAGCGATCAAAGCTCCCATGACCATTTCACCGATTGTGTCGGTGGAAATGTCGCTTTCACCACTGCTTTCAAGGCGTCGTTGAATGCCGTTTAACGCCTTTTCGACACGTTCGTCCTCAATCGGGCGCTTCCGGCAGGCAAGAAAGATTGATCGCGCCAGTTTGTCACGATCAAACAATTCACGTTGCCCGTCCTTTTTCACCACCATCAATTCACGCAGCTGAACACGTTCAAATGTCGTGAATCGCGACCCGCAGGCCGGACAAAACCGGCGTCTGCGAATTGCGTGATGTTCCTCGGTCGGACGGGAGTCCTTGACCTGGGTGTCTGTATGGCCGCAGAACGGACAACGCATTGTTTTTACTCTCTCCCGATATAATCAGGCATAAATCGGGAAGCGTTTGCAAAGGTCTTCGACCTTGGTGCGAACTGCCGTTTCGACCTGAGCATTACCATCAGGATTATCAACAAGAGCATCAAGCACATCGCCAATCAGTTCCCCGATCTGCCTGAACTCCTCAACACCAAAACCACGCGTGGTGCCTGCCGGTGTCCCCAAACGAACGCCGGACGTGATGGTCGGTTTCTCGGTGTCGAACGGAATGCCGTTTTTGTTGCAGGTGATTCCTGCACGCTCAAGCGCAACTTCTGCATTGTTGCCTTTGAGGCCTTTTGGACGCAGGTCAACCAGCATCAGATGCGTATCGGTGCCTCCGGTCACGATATCGAAACCACGCTTGACCAGAACTTCGGCCAATGCCTTGGCGTTATCGACAACCTGCTGCGCATATTCCTTGAATTCGGGGCGCAATGCTTCGCCAAAGGCAACCGCCTTGGCAGCGATAACATGCATCAATGGGCCGCCCTGCAAGCCAGGGAAGACTGCCGAATTGATCTTTTTGCCGATTTCAACATTGTTCGACAGGATCATACCGCCACGCGGACCGCGAAGGGTTTTATGCGTCGTGGTTGTCACGACATCGGCATAGGGAAGCGGGCTCGGATGAACGCCACCGGCGACAAGACCGGCGAAATGCGCCATATCAACCATCAACAACGCACCGACCTTGTCGGCGATTTCACGGAAGCGTTTGAAATCGATCTGGCGCGGAATGGCTGAACCACCTGCAATGATCAGTGTCGGCTTGTGCTCCACAGCAAGAGCTTCGACCTGATCGTAATCAAGCGTCAGATCGTCTTCACGCACACCATACTGGATGGCATTAAACCATTTGCCAGAAAGTGCCGGGCGTGCTCCGTGTGTAAGATGCCCGCCAGCGTCCAGCGACATGCCAAGGATGGTATCCCCCGGCTTGCAAAGGGCAAGCATGACCGCACCATTTGCCTGCGCGCCAGAATGCGGCTGCACGTTGACAAATTCACACCCAAACAGTTCTTTTGCACGATTGATCGCAAGTTCTTCTGCAACGTCGACAAACTCGCAGCCACCATAATACCGGCGCGAAGGATAGCCTTCGGCGTATTTGTTGGTCAGAACCGTTCCCTGTGCCTCGATCACAGCCTTGGAAACAATGTTTTCCGAAGCAATCATTTCGATCTGGTTCTGCTGGCGATCCAGTTCATCGGTGATCGATTTGAACAGTGCCGGATCTGCTTCTGACAAGCTGGTAGAGAAAAAGCCTTTGAATGACATTATGGGGCCTCTCGATACAATGTGGCGGGGCCGAACGCAGCAAAGTTCGAAACCCGTACCGGGTTATTGCCAGGTGGCGAAAAATCAGTCGGTAAGCGAAGAAAGTTTTTCAACACGCCGTTCGTGACGACCGCCTTCGAATTCAGTCATCATAAACGCGTTAACGCAATCAAGCGCCGTCGCATCACCCAAAAGGCGTGCGCCGAGGCACAGAACATTGGCGTTGTTGTGTTGACGGCAAAGTTCGGCTGACAGGCGATCATGTACTAAGGCAGCACGAATTTGAGGATATCGGTTGGCAGCGATGCTCATACCGATCCCGGAACCGCATACAAGAATACCGCGTTCAGCCTTGCCATCGATAATCGATTTGGCAACGGCTTTCGCATAATCCGGGTAATCAACTGACGCAGAACCGTCGGTTCCAAGGTCGAGAACCTCCCAGCCATTTCCGGCAAGCGACTTGATGATTTGGGATTTAAGTTCAACACCACCGTGATCGGCAGCGATGGCAATGGTCTTGGCTGTCATATGCGAGCCCTTGGTAAATACGCCAAACAGTAATTTGGAGCGCCTTTTAGCACATAGCTTTGCAACTGCCAACGCACAGCGGCCTATGTTGCCAAAGTTTTAAGTCAGCAACTTTTAAGCGCACAGAACGACACTTGACTACACTTAAAAAAGACATTCACACCCATTGCGTTAGAAAATCATCAACTAAAGAAAAACAACGACGCATATACATTGATATAAACCCCACCATACGCTATCGAACAAAATCGACGAAACAAAAGGTGTGGAATCTTTATCAATTAAACCGCATTACCGGTCATGCCTTTGCAGATTTTATTTGTTTCTCATCTCGCATAGGTTTTCCTTGTTTTGAAAATTTAAGTAGAATCGATATATTGAATAACAGTCTTGTTTGACTATATTCGTAAAATAATGCAAAAAGCATTGCCTATTCATAATAGCGAAGGAAATATTTTAAGATGACCGATGCTGAAAACAGCGTTCTGGACCGCGACGAACTGCTACAGATGACTGTTGATATCGTTTCTGCTTATGTCAGTAACAATGCAATTGCATCTGCACAGATTCCGGAATTGATTTCGACAATTTTCAATTCGCTTGACGTTCTGCGTGAAGACGAAACCATTGAAGAAGAAGAACCGCTGAAACCGGCTGTTCCGATCCGCAAATCAATTGGCGATGATTACATCATCTGCCTTGAAGACGGCAAGAAGCTCAAAATGCTCAAACGCCACCTTCGGACAACATACAATTTGACCCCGGAAGAATACCGGGCGAAATGGGGCCTGCCGTCAGATTACCCGATGGTTGCGCCGAACTATGCAAAACAGCGTTCGCAGTTTGCCAAGAAAATCGGCCTGGGTCGCAAGGCGAAGTAATCACTTGCCCTTTGACCTAAAAGAAAAAGCGTTTTCAGCAATTTCTGAAGACGCTTTTCTTTTATGTGGTCGGCAACAAAAAAGCCCGGCATTGCTGCCGGGCTTTCTGCTGATCAGAATATCTGATTAGTTGGCGTAATCGTAGCCGCCGTCTTTCCATTCATAGAAGACGTAACCCGGTGCTGCGACGTCACCCTTGGCATCGAACGCAATCGAACCAAGAACGGTGTCGAATGTATCACCGCTATGCAGTGCTTCGATAACAGCTTCAGAGTCGGTGGTACCGGCCTTTTCAACTGCCTGTGCCCAAGCCTGAACCGCACCATAGGTGTAAAGGGTGTAACCTTCCGGCTTGTAGCCCTGACCTTCGAAGTATTTTACGAGTTCAGCGTTACGCGGGTCTTTTTCAAGCGCCGGACCGGCGGTGAAAAGTGTTCCGGCACCGGCATCGCCCGTGATCGACCAGTATTCGAGCGAGTTGAGCGCATCACCAGAAATCGCAACGGTCTCAAGACCCTGACTGCGCATCTGACGAACGATCAGGCCCAGCTCGGTGTGGTAACCGCCATAATAAAGGACGTCAACGCCTTCGGATTTCAGTTTGGTCACCAGAGCCGAGTAATCTTTCTCGCCCGGGGTGATGGCTTCGTACATGACTTCTTCAACGCCAGCAGCGTTCAGGTTTTTCTTGGTCTCGTCTGCAAGACCTTTGGAATAAGCCTGTTTGTCATGAACAATGGCGATTTTCTTGTCGCCATAGTTTTCAGCAAGATACTTGCCGGCAACTTCGCCCTGCTGGTCATCACGACCGCAAACACGGAAAACGTTGTCCATGTCACGTTCGGTCAGTTGCGGGTTGGTCGAAGCCGGGGAAATCTGCACGATGCCCTCTTCGAAGTAAACTTCCGAAGCCGGGATCGAGGAACCCGAGCAGAAGTGACCAGCGACAAGAGCAACACCCTTGCTAACGAGCTGGTTTGCAACAGCAACAGCCTGTTTCGGATCGCAAGCATCATCACCGATTTCGAGAACGACTTTTTCGCCGTTAACGCCACCAGCAGCATTGAGGTCTGCAACCGCTTTCTGGGCGCCCTGGGTCATCTGTTCGCCAAAGGCGGCGTAAGGGCCGGTCATCGGACCCACGGTCGCGATAACGATGTCTGCTTTTGCTGCACCCATCGAGAGGACAAGCGCGGAAGCAGTTGCCAGAAGGCCGAGCTTGGTTTTCGACATAAGAGAAGTCTCCCTGTTCCAAAGGTTGGTTCCGTCACCATGACAGAACCATCTTTTTCGGACCCTAAACCGGCTCGCTTTTTTTTCGATTACCGGTTTTGGCTCCCTGTACTTTAACACCCCAGAATTGGTGTGCAATAGTACTAAACATTGCATTGCCAACAATTTAGCAATGTGGTGGTGGCAGTTGCCCATCACCCCCGAAAAGATCAGACGTCCGCCCCGTCACGTGCGCGAAATCCGAAGGGTCCGACACGTTCATAAAGCCACGGATATTGCGACAGCATCTTGTTGACCCGCGTTACGCGGAAGGCGGCCGCCATAATCACAAACAGGATAACCGTATCGAAAATATATCCTGTAAGCGAAAGAAGCTCACCCTCGAACAGCGCAAACGTCATGAAACGGTCCGTCGCCCCCAGCAACAAGGCATAGGGATAAAGCTGGTAGAACGGCCGCCATGTATTGGCGATCGCCTGCCCTGTCATAAAAGCACAGAACCCCATCAGGATGACGGTAATTCCGATTGTGACACCAATGCTGGTACCTGTAATCGCTTCCATATCCGTCCTCCTAGTGGCCCCCCTCGAGATAGGCTGCACGAACTTCCGGATTTGCCAGAAGTTCAGCCCCCGTACCCGAGAGAGTAATATTGCCATTGACCATCACATAACCGCGATGGGCAAGCTTGAGTGCGTGGAACGCGTTCTGCTCGACCAGGAAGACCGTGACCTTCTTCTCGCGGTTGATCTTCTTGATCGTCTCGAAAATCTGCTTGACGACAAGTGGCGCAATCCCAAGAGAAGGCTCATCAAGCAACAGCAAACGGGGACGCCCCATAAGGGCACGACCGATTGCCAGCATCTGCTGCTCGCCCCCGGACATTGTTCCCGCACGCTGGTTGATGCGTTCTTTCAGACGCGGGAACAGATCAAACACCATCTCAAGATCCTCTTCGAAATATTTCGGATCCTGTGTGCTTGCCCCCATCTGCAGGTTTTCATAGACAGACATGCGCGGGAAAATCCGACGCCCTTCAGGGGATTGCTGAATACCAAGACGACAAATCTCATGCGTTGGCATGCGACTGATATCCTGACCTTCAAACAGAATGCGCCCTTTTGACGCCTGCGGTGATCCGCAGCATGTCATCAGCAAGGTCGTCTTGCCGGCACCATTGGCCCCGATCAAGGTGACAATCTCGCCCTCGTTGACTTCCATATCAATGCCCTTGAGGGCTTCGATATTGCCATAGAAGGTGTGAACACCTTCAATCTTCAGCATGGACATATCGATCTGCTCCCTCGCTACGCATTCGGATCTAGATGAAGGTCGGCGGCGACTTCCGGCGGCAGTTCATCGTCTTCATCCTCACCGAGGTAAGCACGAATAACAGCCGGATCATTCTTGACGGCTTCCGGATTGCCATCAGCAATCTTCTTTCCGTAATCAAGGACGATCACATGATCGGAAATCTTCATGACGACGCTCATATCATGTTCGATCAACAGAAGGCCGATTCCCTGATCATCGCGGATGCTCTGTAACAGAACGTTAAGCTCCGCGGACTCACGAGGGTTAAGGCCTGCTGCCGGCTCGTCAAGACACAGCAAGGAAGGATTGACGCACATTGCACGCGCAATCTCGAGGCGACGCTGGGAGCCATAAGGCAGGTTCCCGGCATTCCAGTCAGCCTGTTCATACAGGCCAACCTTGTTAAGCCAGAACTTGGCGGTTTCAAGCGCTTCTTTCTCGGCACTGGTATAGCGACCAAGATTGAAAAGCCCTGCCAGCGAAAAGGCGGATGCCTCCATAAGCTGGTTATGTTGGGCGACAACCAGGTTTTCCAGAACGGTCATGCCCGTGAACAGGCGGATATTCTGGAAAGTACGTGCCACACCGTTGTTGCGTGGAATACGGAAACCTTCCATACGCTCCAGCAAACGCGGTCCGTCATTGGCATAAAGCGTCAGACGTCCCTCGGTCGGCACATAGAACCCGGTAAGACAGTTGAAGACCGTGGTCTTCCCTGCCCCGTTCGGGCCGATAATTGCCGTGATCTCACGCTTTCTTGCGGTGAACGAAAGATTATCAATCGCGACCAGACCGCCAAAGCGCATGGTTAGATGTTCGACTTCAAGCTGTACGTTGTCGGTCATTTGACTTCTCCGGCAACTTTTTCTTTCTTGCTCATATTCAGCAAAATGGTCGGGTCACGGAAAGACAGAAGACCGCGCGGACGCCACAACATGATGGCAACCATACCAGCTCCGAAAATCAGCATGCGATATTCGGCCAGTTCGCGGAACATTTCCGGGAAACCGATCATGACAATCGCGGCAAGAACCACCCCGATCTGACTGCCCATACCACCCAGAACAACGATGGCCAGGATCACGGCAGATTCAAGGAAGGTAAAACTTTCCGGGCTGATGAAGCCCTGACGTGTCGCAAAGAACGCGCCAGCAAAACCACCGAACATTGCACCAATCGCAAATGCCGAAAGTTTGGTATTCGTCGGGTTGATTCCCAGCGAGCGGCAGGCGATTTCGTCTTCGCGCAACGCTTCCCATGCACGACCAATCGGTAGTTTGCGAAGGCGTACGGTAACAAATGCGGTTACCAGTGCCAGCACAAGGATCAGGTAATACAGGAAGATCAGGCGATGCATCGTCGAATAGTCCAGACCGAACAATTCGTTGAATCCCATCACCCCTTCCGGCAAGCGTCGATCAAACTCGGCAAAGCCAAAGAAGCTGGGCCGGGCAATCGACGAAATACCGTCTGGTCCACGGGTCAGATCATACCAGTTGATCAGGACAACACGGATGATTTCACCGAAACCAAGCGTCACAATCGCCAGATAATCGCCACGCAGTCGCAATACCGGGAAACCAAGCACAATACCGAAACTTGCAGCAAAAATACCGGCCAGCGGCAGGCACAACCAGAAGCTCAGATCGAAATGCTGGGACAACAGTGCATAGGAATAGGCGCCGACCGCATAAAATGCGACGTAACCCAGATCAAGCAAACCGGCCAGACCGACCACGATATTCAGCCCCCAACCCAGCATGATGTAGATCATGACAAGGGTTGCGAGGTCGATAGCGGAGCGGTTTTCACCAAACAGAAACGGGAAGATAATGAAGAATACAATCCCCAATGCCCCGATCTTCTTGGTGTTGGTCCGATATGCCATCTGGATTTTTGACGAAAGCCTGGAGCCGCTTTCTTCCTCTTCGGCACCTGGCTTTTTCATGCTGAAATAGGCAATTGCAAAAACGATCGAGACGAACGCAACAGCCACAATCACGCTCGTTGCACTGCCAAACGCCATATCAAGGAAGACTGGCGAAGCCCAGCGATCATCCATTTCGCGGAAACGGACGAACATCTCGAATACCGCCACTGCGGCGGCGGTAATCAGCAAAGCCTGTCCCACACGCGAAATGTGTTCGCGGCGAAGGATCAATGCCAATCGGCCAATGATTGTCGAGATGATGGCGGTAACCACCAGATCCCAACGAACAGCCAGTTCAAGCCCGGTCGGACGGTCAACCGTCTCGACACCAAGGATCATGACCGACATCAACAGTGCAATAACAGCAAAGAACGCGAGTTCCTTGACAATTTCCGCACCGGAAATCCGTGAAGAAGTGATAAGAGCGGACATCAGACTTTCTCGACCTCCGGCTTACCAAGCAGACCCCACGGACGGAAAATCAGCACGAGAACCAGAATACTGAACGTTGCGACGTCCTTGTATTCGATCGTGAGATAACCCGACCAGAATGCTTCGATCAGACCAATCAGAAGACCACCAAGCATTGCACCCGGAAGCGATCCGATGCCCCCCAGAACGGCAGCAGTGAACGCCTTAACACCGGCAAGGAAGCCGATATAGAAGTCGATCACACCGTATACAGGGTCACCATCATCCCCGCGACTGCGGCAAGAGCTGCCCCCATGACAAAGGTCGTGGAGATGGTGCGGTCAACGTTAACGCCAAGCAGGCCAGCCATGGTACGGTCCTGCTCACAGGCGCGCTGAGCACGACCAAGCGACGTTTTCGCAATCAGTGTCGAAAACACAGCCATCAGAACAAACGTCAAAAGGATAATGACGATCTGCATGTAGCTGAGCTGAACATTGAAATTCGGGCTTTCCATCAGGATGATGCCGCCCTCGATCAATGGCTGCATCGGTTTCACGCGCGCACCCTGCGAAATCTGAACAAAGTTCTGCAGGAAGATCGACATGCCGATGGCCGAAATCAGCGCTGCGAGCCGGAATGACCCGCGCAGCGGCCTGTATGCAATCCGTTCAACGCCCCACCCGTAGATCGAAGTGAGCACCATTGACACAAACAGCATCAAAAGAAGTGTAAGCGGAAGGATACCGCTAATCCCTGCTGCCTGACAGATCAGGAAGGTGATCAGGGAATGAAACGCGCCCAGCATATAGATTTCGCCGTGCGCAAAGTTGATCATACCGATGATGCCGTAAACCATCGTGTAGCCGATGGCGATCAAACCGTAGATGGCTCCCAGCGTCAGACCGTTGATCAATTGTTGTAAAAAATAAGCCCAATCCATTGCACAACCTTAGATTTGGCACAGACAAACGAGGTCTTCGACCGACTGGCTGAAGGTGCAAAACAAGATACAGTTGTATTGATTGGATGAGACCAAGTCTCCCCATTGCCCCCTAGCAAACCTCCGAAGCCTCCGTCTTTTTGTTATCGGGTTTTCCCCGGTTCTAGCCTTTGGACACGACCATTCTTATTGTGGTTCTTTATCCAAAAGCGCGATTAGAGCACAAACCTTAGACACATGAGGTCGAAGGCTGCAAGCGGCTTTGATAAATTGGTCAAAAACACCAAATCGTATTTCATTCTTAGAATAAAACACCAACGCCACCGAATGCACCGGCCCTTATATTGTATATTTTATCCCTTATTAAGGACGTATTCAAGTTTTTGTACCGCGACGCGCTTTAGTTGCTCCGGATTCCTTGAAACCGGCCCTGCCACGGTCACCTCGATTCCCGTTTTGCCATCAATTGCCGTGCAGCGCAGATAGCTGCCAATCTGTCGCAATTCGAAATAAACCTCGCGCGGCGCATTGCTTCTGGTTGTCATTCATCAATCCGGAAAATTCTGTTCGGCACTTTGCCCGTTAGACAGCACAAATCTAACATTAATGCAGGCCACGGTATTCATAAAAAAACAGGCCCGGTATTTGCCGGGCCTGAATGATACACCTCATAATGCCGTAGCGTTACTTGTCGCCATCCAGCATTTTGACAATAGCCGAGAAATCCATCCCGCCATTTCCGCTATTTGAATAAAGCGCATACAGGCTTTCAGCCAATGCCCCCATTGGCGTTGTTGCCCCGGCGGATGCCGCCGCCTGTTGCGCCAGCTTCAAGTCTTTCAGCATCATGTCCACCGCAAATCCCGGTTGATAGTCACGATTTGCCGGAGACGTCGGAACCGGTCCCGGCACGGGACAATAACTTGTAAGCGACCAGCACTGGCCGGACGCCTTCGATGAAATATCAAACAGCTTCTGCGCATCCAGCCCCAAACGCTTTGCAAGCATGAAGGCCTCGGATACGGCAATCATACTGACGCCAAGCACCATATTGTTGCAAATCTTTGCCGCCTGCCCGGCCCCGCTTGTGCCTGCGTGAATGATATTGCTACCCATTCCCTCAAGAACCGGTTTCGCACGATCAAAATCACCATCATCGCCACCAACCATAAAGGTCAGTGTTCCGGCAGTAGCCCCCGCAACCCCGCCAGAGATCGGCGCGTCAACAGAGCCAAGACCTTTGGCCTTCGCCAGATCGGCAGCTTTGCGTGCGGCATCAACTTCGATGGTGGAGCTATCAATCAAAAGTGTGCCCGTCCTGGCGTTGGCAATCACGCCGTCTGGTCCGTCATAAACCGACAGCACGTGCTTTCCAGCAGGAAGAACCGTGACAACGAACTCGACATCCTTTGCCGCATCGGCAACCGTCGATGCCTTGGTGGCTCCCTCTGCAACCGCCTTGCTGACCGCGGCTTCGGACAAATCAAAGACCTTGAGTGCATGCCCAGCCTTAATCAGGTTGGCCGCCATCGGCCCGCCCATATTACCCAGACCAATGAAACCGATTTTCGCCATTTGGAGTCTCCTCTGATCTCTCGATTACGAGATTATCTTTTGATTTGTTGATGTTACAGAACTGTTCAGAACTGCAGTTTTAGCTCTTTATCTTCGGGTAAAAGGTCAAAATATGCTGCGACCTCGCGAGGATCGACTTGCCCGATATCGGCATGTTGCCATTTTGGACTGTGATCCTTGTCGACGATCACGGCACGAACCCCTTCAAACAAATCTGGTTTGCGAACGGTCCGTTGCGATAGACGGAACTCCATCATCAGGTCCTGCGCAAGTGTCATATCGCGCGCTTGACGGATTTGATCAAAGGTAACAGCAACTGCTATCGGTGATTTGGTGCGCAATATTTTGGCCGTTTCCCGTGCAAAGTCTGACCGAGATGTATCAAGTCGGGCAAAAACGTCGCTAACCGTTTCGCTGCCAAACAAGTCATCGACTTCACTCCGAACCGATCCAAGAATGCCGGCACCATCATCAGAATGATGTTCATCCAGAATCCGTTGAACGGCCACGAAGTCATCGCCGCCTTCCGAAATCTTTGCCAGTTCACCTTTCAAGGACGCGATATTTTCACTTTGCGTTCGGTGCGTAGCCAAACCCGCATAAATGCAATCTGCCGCTTTGATCCGCGCGCCCGTCAGGCCAAGATACATTCCGACTTCGCCGGGACAGCGCGAAAGGAAGTACCCGCCGCCAACATCGGGAAAGAACCCGATCCCAGTCTCAGGCATTGCAAACAGGGTGCGCTCGGTCACCACTCGGAAACGGCCGTTCACGGAAACGCCGACACCTCCCCCCATCGTAATGCCGTCCATCAAGGCAACATACGGCTTGGGATAATTTGCAATGTAATGGTTAAGGCGATATTCCCGCCGATAAAAGGCATCAAGAAGTTCTTCGTCGTCGCGCTGCCGCGCGTCATAAAGCCCCCGTATATCGCCCCCGGCACAGAATGCCTTTTCGCCAGCGCCCTCAATTACAACGACAGCAACCGTCGGGTCCGTCTCCCACGCGCGAAGTTTGGCTGTGATCGCATCAACCATCGGCAGATCAAGAGCATTCAATGCCTTGGGCCGGTTTAACAAGATATGACCGATGGCCCCGTCCTTCGAGAAAACGACGGATGCCTCATTGTCATGCGATGAACTTGTCGCGTTTTCGCTGCTCATAAATCAATCCTTTAGCGCGGCACGAGAGATGATCAGGCGCATGATTTCGTTGGTACCTTCCAGAATCTGGTGAACCCGAAGGTCGCGCAGAAGCCTTTCGACCGGGTATTCGCGGATATAACCATATCCACCATGAAGCTGTAGCGCTTCATTACATACCCTGAACCCGATATCCGTGCCGAAACGTTTCGCCATTGCACAAAACTGTGTGGCGTCCGGTGTCTTGTGATCCAGTTTCCAGGCCGCTTTGTGCAGCATCAGCCGTGCCGCTTCGAGCTCTGTCACCATGTCGGCATATTTGAACTGCAATGCCTGAAACTGATCAAGGGTTTTGCCAAATTGCTTGCGAACCTTGATATGGTCGCGCGCATGCTCCATTGCGGCCCGCGCACCACCGATGGAGCATGCCGAGATATTAAGTCTGCCGCCATCAAGACCCATCATGGCAAACTTGAAACCTTCGCCCTCTTCTCCCAACCGGTTTTCCACCGGAATTTTGCAATTGCTGAAAATGACGGCTGATGTCGGCTGACTGTTCCATCCCATCTTTTCTTCCAGCTTGCCAAATGACAGGCCTTCGGCATCTTTTGGAACGATAAAGGTCGATATTCCCTTCGGGCTGTCATCGCCGGTTCGCGCCATGACAATGTAAACATCACTGCGCGATCCCCCGGAAATAAAAGCCTTTTCGCCATTAAGGATGTAATGCGCACCGTCGCGCGCAGCACGCGTACGCAACGAACCTGCATCTGATCCCGCTCCCGGTTCCGTCAGGCAATAGCTGGCGAAATGTTCCATGGTAACGAGTTTTGGAAGATATTTTTGCCGCTGGTCTTCATTCCCGAAACGGTCAATCATCCAGCATGCCATATTGTGGATCGAGATATATGCCGCCGTTGACGGGCACGCGCTTGCCAGTTCTTCGAAAATCACGGCAGCGTCCAAGCGACCAAGGCCCGATCCCCCGACATCTTCGCGCGTGTATATAGCAGCAAAGCCAAGTTCGGCTGCCTTACGCAGGGTTTCTTCAGGGAAGATATGCTTTGCATCCCACTCGCCCGCATGCGGTGCCATTTCGTTTTGTGCGAAATCGCGGGCTGCCTGTGCAAATGCCTGCTGGTCTTCAGACAGGTTGAATTCCATTGGATCGCCACCTCTGAATGTTTTGGTATTTTCCCTTTACGTAAACGTGAATTCGGTTCTTTGTCAATTCATTCGGTATAACAGTACCGAATTATGTGAATAATTTCGCCTCCGACAGTTTCAGGGGCGAATTTGCGAATTTTTGTTCCAATTTCTTGTCGGCTCGCAGCGAATATGCATTACTCCGGTGAAACCAATGCAACTTAAAAATCAGGGGAAACGACATGTCAGATTCCACGAAACCGGAAACTATTGTTCTACACGCCGGATACCGCGCAGACCCGGCAACCGGATCGGTTGCCGTACCGCTTTATCAGACGACGAGCTACCAATTCCGCGATACCCAACACGCGGCCGATCTTTTCGCGCTGAAAGAACTGGGTAACATCTATACCCGCCTGATGAACCCGACCAACGATGTGCTCGAACAGCGAATTGCTGCACTTGAGGGTGGCGCAGCAGCCGTTGCCGTCGGCTCTGGTCAGGCTGCATCAACCTTTTCCGTTCTCAATATCGCCCAGGCGGGTGACAATATTGTAAGTTCCACAGACCTTTACGGCGGTACTTGGAACCTTTTTGCCAATACATTCAAACAGATGGGTATCGAAGTTCGCTTTGCAGATCCATCTGACCCGGAAAACTTCCGGCGTCTGACGGATGACAAAACGCGCGCCTATTACGCCGAAACCCTGCCAAACCCTAAACTTCAGGTCTTTCCGATCAGGGAAGTCGCCAATATTGGTGACGAGCTTGGCATCCCGTTGATTATGGACAACACCGCCGCACCGGTGCTGTGCCGCCCCATCGATCATGGCGCGACGATTGTCATGTATTCGACCACCAAGTTTATCGCTGGCCACGGTACGTCTGTCGGCGGGATTGTCGTCGATTCCGGCAAGTTTGACTGGGAAAAGCATGTCAAACGCTTCCCGTTACTGAATGAACCGGATCCCAGCTATCACGGTGCGGTCTGGACGCAGGCCGTCAAACCGATTGGCCCGGTTGCTTATGCGATCAAACTGCGCTGCACATTGCTGCGCGACGTTGGCGCGGCCGCCTCGCCTTTCAACTCGTTCCAGACCATTCAGGGCATGGAAACACTGCCGCTGCGCATGGAACGTCACTGCGAAAACAGCGCCAAAGTTGCCGACTTCCTGTCGTCCCATCCCAAGGTTTCCAAGGTGATTTATCCCGGAAAACAGGATGGCGAAAGCCGCCGCCGTGCCGATACTTACCTTAAGGGCGGGTACGGATCGCTTATGGGGTTTGAGCTTGCAGGCGGCAAAGCAGCCGGCGAGAAATTCATCAACAGCCTTGGCCTGTTTTATCATGTCGCCAATATCGGCGACACCAGATCGCTTGCCATTCATCCGGCCACGACAACGCACAGCCAGCTTTCCGAACAGGATCGTATTTCATCTGGCGTGACGGATGGTTATGTACGCCTGTCGATCGGCATCGAACATATCGATGACATTCTTGCCGATTTGAAACAGGCACTTGATAAAGCCTGAGCCGTCATATCGTTGAATATGAAACCGGCCCTGTTTGTACGGGGCCGGTTTTTTATTGACCATCTTCCCGATCAAAGGTAAACGCGCATTATCGGCAAAACATGCAAAACAGGCAAATCGATGTCGAGTGTCAATTCGCGCCAGCGTGAAATCGAAAAACTCCTTCACAGCCAAGGCACAGTTCATATTCATGACCTGTCTGCTCTTTTTCATACATCCCTTGATACCATTCGGCGTGACCTGCGCCAGATGGAAGACGCCGGAAGTCTAAGGCGTATTCATGGTGGTGCTACGTTGCCAAGTACTGCCCGCGAAGGATTTCATGACCGGGCACAGGATTTAAAACCGGAACGCTCCGAAATCGCGCGCAAGGTCGCCCATGACCTTGTTCCGGATCATGGCGTGGTCTTTTTTGACAGCGGCACGACGATTTATGAAGTCGCCCGACATCTGAAACCGTCATTTTCTGGTACCGTCATCACGGTGAATCCCCTGATTGCTGTTGAACTGGCCAATCATCCGAATGCGAATATCATTATGATTGGCGGGATGGTTCTGAAACGTGATCTGGCGATCTGCGGACCGACGGCAATTGATGAAATACGCAACTACAATGCCGATCTTGTGCTGCTGGGTACCTGCGCCCTTCATCCAGAACTGGGTTTGACCACCAGCACAGCCGAAGAACGCGCCACCAAGGCAGCGATGCTGGCGCAATCTGCCGAAGCGATTGCCGTCACCACTGCCGACAAACTCGAAACCAACTTGCCATTCAGGGTCTGTGACCTTGATGCGATTTCACATCTTGTAACCGGACGGAAGCTGTCGAGCGGTTATCTGAGCAACTATACCGAACGCGGGATCAATGTGATCCTTGCCTGACGGAGGCCGAGCCCCGCATGCCTATCTCCAACCAGATTGCCCATAACAGAATCCGTGCCATTTTCTTTTTGCATGGTGCTGCCTTTTCAAGCTGGGTCCCGCATATTCCGCTGGTGCAGGAGCGCCTTGGATTTGGTCACGATGATCTTGGTGCCATATTGCTGGCGGCCGCAGTTGGTGTTCTTGCCGTTATGCCTGTTGCCGGTCGTCTATCGGACAAGTTTGGCAGCGAACGGGTCGCACGCTATTCCGGGGTGGCTTATTTCATTTCCGTTGGCATTCCGGTCTTCATGCCAAGCTTCATGTCGATTGCGATTGCCATGTTCGCACTCGGTTTTTTTGGCGCATTCCTTGATATATCGATGAATGCCAATGGCCTGAACGTTGAGCGGGCCAAAAAACGCAGCGTCATGTCCGGCTTGCACGGTTTCTGGAGCCTGGGGGGTTTTGCCGGTGCGGGCACGACGGCGGCCTGGTTTGCCCTGCCCCTGTCGGTTGAATGGCATCTTCCGGTCATGCTGACCCTTTTCCTGATTCTGCATCTGGTCCTTCAACGCCAGTTGATGCCTGATGCTGCCGTTCCCCATCCCGCCCAAACGCATGACGGATCATCTGCCAAACAGCGCGCGATGTTTCTGACCCTGCTGCCATTTGGGGCCTGTGCCTTCATCGGCCAGTTTGGCGAGGGCGTGATTACCGACTGGGCGACGGTTCTGATGAATACAGAACTCAATTCCGGCCCGACGATGGCGGCCGTGGGCTTTGCCTGCTATTCGGCGACCATGGCCATTACCCGCCTGTCGGGAGACTGGCTGGTTACGAAATTTGGCCGCCCGCAAATCCTGCTGTCCAGTTCGGCATGCGCATCCTTTGGCCTGTTTGTGCTGGCACTTGCGCCGCACTACGTCGTTGCCTGGATCGGGTGTGCCATCGCCGGGATTGGACTGGCCGTCATCCTGCCGCTTCTGATTTCTGCTGCGGCGGAGGCAAGTGGCAGAAGCGGCGGTGCGGTCGTTTCAACCATTGCGGCAACCGGTTACACCGCCTTGATGGCCGGGCCACCGGCTATTGGGGCGATTGGTCAACAGCTTGGACTGGTTACGGCTTTTGTCCTGACAGCAAGTTTTCTGGCCTTGATCATACCGGTTTATATGCTGACCATGCGTAAACGCCTTTATCGCGCCAGCAATAGTTGATCCGCCGTCAATTCTGTCCCATAAATTGTCACCTCATTTCTGAATTCAGAATGCCGCCCCACTGACAAGAGAACAGATCATGGCCAAAACAGTCACCTATGGCACTTTCCCGCGCACCCGCCTTCGCCGGACCCGCATGAGCGACTGGTCGCGTCGCATGGTGGCGGAAACCCGATTGACCGCACATGATCTGATCCTGCCGGTGTTTGTGATTGACGGCAAAAACGAACGGACACCGATCCCATCAATGCCCGGTGTCGAACGACAAAGCGTTGACGTGCTTGTTGAAACGGCAAAACATGCGCAAAAGCTTGGCATACCTGCCCTTGCGCTTTTCCCGTATATTGATGCCAGCCTCAAAACCAAGGATGCGCGCGAAGCATATAATCCCGACAATGTGGTTTGCCGTGCGACAAAGGCGATCAAAGACGCCTGCCCCAATCTTGGTGTCATTACCGACGTTGCCCTTGATCCGTTCAATGCGGATGGTCAGGACGGGATCGTGATTAACGGTGAAATCCTTAATGACGAAACGACCGAGGCCCTTGTGCGCCAGGCACTGGTTCAGGCACAGGCCGGATGCGATGTCGTCGCCCCGTCCGACATGATGGATGGCCGTATCGGTGCCATTCGTGATGTTCTGGAATCCGAAGGGCTTAAAAAGGTCCAGATCATGGCCTATGCGGCAAAGTACGCATCGTCCTTCTATGGCCCGTTCCGCGATGCAATCGGATCGGCTTCTGCCTTGGGCAAGGCGGACAAGAAAACCTACCAGCTTGACCCCGCCAATAGCAGCGAAGCGATGCGCGAAGTTGCCTATGATCTTGAGGAAGGTGCCGACTCCGTCATTGTGAAACCCGGCCTGCCATATCTTGACGTTCTGTATCGGGTGCGTGAGGAATTTGGCGTCCCTGTTTTCGCCTATCAGGTATCGGGTGAATACGCAATGTTGCGGGCTGCGGCCCAGAATGGCTGGCTTGATTATCTTGGCTGCGCCATTGAAACGCTATCCTGTTTCAAACGTGCCGGCGCGTCAGGAATCCTGACATACAGTGCAATTGACGTTGCCGAGGCCATTTAACAAGGAAACTTTTTTCGTTTTTCTGGAAGAAAGTTCTTGATTTGTTCTTTGTGTTGTGGCATAAAGACAAAGTCAACAGGACAAATGGGTCCGGAGACAAAACCCGCAAAGCGTGATTCGCTTTTGCGGGTTTTTGCGTTTCAGGCGGCAAAAATGGGAATGGGATGATGATGAAGCAGCTATCTGATCGTCTGAAAGGACGACGGCGGTATCGCCAAATGGGCATCACTGGCGCATGGAAAAGTCATTACGGCGGTGGTGCGTCCGGGCCGTGAGGGCATGCGAGATTTACGGAAACGGGTGTTTATCATGACGGGAGAGATGTGCCCTTGGGGCAAGGGTGTTTGTTCGGGGCAGCGAGAGCCG
>NZ_AUNC01000072.1:0-143848 GCF_000714555.1 Thalassospira permensis NBRC 106175
TTTCCTGTCAGGTTATAGGACATTGGTGCCTCCTTTAAGCGGGGATATCCCGGCGCTTATTTCACTAGTTTGTTTTCGCGCATGAAGACGACAAGCTTGTCATGCTGCGCAGGCGTCAGGGGCCAAGCTGATGGCGGGCGCGTCGGTCCGCAATCATTGCCCAGAATCTGCAACGCGGATTTAACTCCGGTCACGTTGGTACCGTTCATTTCTTCGGCTCGGACATCTTCAAATGCCCGCATTTCCGAAATCAGTTTGCGTGCGGTTTCGTAATCGCCGCCTTCAAGGGCCGCATGGATCGCCATCGAACGTTCCGGCCACACATTGATCAGACCCGACGTAAAGCCGCGCGCGCCCACCGCATAGAAGGTAGGCGCCCAGACTTCGGCAAGCCCGCCAACCCAGACGATATCAGGATCGCAGGCTGAAATCGCCTCGGCCAGCTTCATCGGATTTGGCGTCGCCCATTTGACACCGGCAACACCTTCAACTGCACATAGGTCGGCAATCGCCTTGGTGCCAATCGTATCGTTGCGAAGATACAGCATCATCGGCAAACCATCCGACGCATCGGCAATGCGTTTAAGATAGTCGACAACACCACGCGGCGCGACAAAGGGATCTGGCGGCTGATGGATCATAAGCGCCTCGGCACCGGCGTCCGCCGATGCCTTTGCCAATGCAACCGCATCGCGAATGCCACGCCCGACACCTGCCAGCATCGGCACGCGACCATCAAGCATTTCGGCAACCGATCTGGCCATGGTGATGGCCTCGTCCGTGGTCAGCGCATAAAATTCGCCGGTATTGCCGTTTACCACCGGAAAATGGACACCCGCGGCCAGCGCACGATCAATGATCGGGGAGAGTTTTTTCGGCGCGACATCGCCGTTTTCATCATAAGGCGTAACAAGAATGCCGGAAATCCCGGACAGCACGCCACGCAAATCGGCTTTGGAAAGTGCCATTGGTCAAAGTCCCTGAATTCTGTTGGTGGTGGCGCGATGGGTGCGCCACCAGTTTGTCATCGATCATTGCCGGATCAACCAACCGGCTAATCAGAAGATATCCGGCTCACCGGCGGTTTTGCCGAAGTCGGGCGACAGGAAGTCGAAATCACAGCCTTCATTGGCCTGGGTGACATGCTTGCCAAACATCCAGCCATAACCGCGCTGATAGCGATCCTCGGGCTTTTTCCAAGCCGCGCGACGCCGTTCGAGTTCATCTTCATCCACCAGCATGTCCAGACGACGGTTATCAAGATCAAGCTTCACGATATCGCCGGTTTTCAAAAGGGCGAGCGGCCCGCCGATATAGCTTTCCGGCGCAACATGAAGCACACACGCCCCATAAGACGTGCCCGACATACGCGCATCCGAAATGCGCAACATGTCACGATGCCCCTGCTTGATCAGCGCTTTCGGGATCGGCAGCATCCCCCATTCCGGGAATCCCGGCCCGCCAAGCGGCCCGGCATTGCGTAGAACCATCACATGATCGGGCGTGATATCAAGATTTTCGTCATCAACCGCCTTTTTCATTTCCGGGTAGCTGTCAAATACAAGTGCAGGCCCCTGATGATTGCGGAACCGTTCATCACAGGCGGCCGGTTTGATCACCGCCCCGTCCGGGCACAGATTGCCGCGCAGCACGGCAAGCGATCCTTCGTGATAGACCGGGTTGGACAGCGGACGAATGACATCGTCGTTATAAACCGTCGCGCCCTCAAGGGTTTCTCCAAGCGTCTTGCCGGTCACCGTCGTAACGCTTGTATCAAGCTTGTCGCCAAGTTCCGCCATCAGGGCGCGCAGACCACCGGCATAGAAGAAATCTTCCATCAGGTAATCCCCCTTGCCCGACGGCCGGATATTGGCAATCAGCGGCGTGGTACGGCCAAGAGCGTCAAGATCATCAAGATCAAGCTTGATGCTGGCCCGGCGCGCCATCGCCAGAAGATGCACCACCGCATTGGTCGAACAACCGGTCGCCATCGCAACAACGGCAGAGTTTCTTACCGACGCCGGGGTGACGATTTTTTCAGGCGTCAGATCTTCCCAGACCATATCAACGATGCGACGACCACACTGGGTCGACATACGGATATGACCGGCATCCGGTGCCGGGATCGACGACGCGCCAGGAAGGCAAAGCCCCATGGCTTCGGCAATCGCGGTCATGGTCGATGCAGTGCCCATGGTCATGCAATGACCATAAGAACGTGCGATGCCGCCTTCGACCCCCACCCATTCCTCGTCACTGATGTTACCCGCACGGCGTTCATCCCAGTATTTCCACGCATCCGACCCGGAACCAAGGATTTTACCGGCATAATTCCCGCGCAACATCGGGCCAGCCGGAAGATAGATCATCGGCACACCCGCCGAAATCGCACCCATGACAAGACCCGGCGTGGTTTTGTCGCAACCGCCCATCAAAACCACACCATCGAGCGGATGCGAACGGATCAGCTCTTCCGTCTCCATCGCCAGCAGGTTGCGATACAGCATCGAGGTCGGCTTGGTGAAAGATTCATCAACCGAAATCGCCGGAAGTTCGACCGGGAAACCACCCGCCTGATGCACGCCTTTTTTGACGTCACCGGAACGTTCGCGGAAATGAGCGTGGCACGGGTTCAATTCCGACCAGGTATTCAGAATTCCGATGACCGGGCGACCTGTCCAGTCTTCCGGATCAAGCCCCATCTGCATTAGACGCGAACGGTGACCAAAAGAGCGCAGATCGTCGGGCGCAAACCAGCGCGCACTTCTAAGGTCTTCGGCAGATTTTTTTTGTTTTTCGGACATGGCGTTCCTCCCGTGTATCTGCCCTGCCGGGTGACTATGCACATGCAAACCCGACAGAACAATGCAATTTCATTTATGATGCCATGTATGCGCATACACATCAATGTTGTCAAGTTATCTTACAGGTATTTTCCCGTGTGAAGCTTATACAAAAAGACCAAATATTCCGGGATTGACAGAAGTTAAATCGACTTGTATGAATTTATGTATGCGCTTTCATTACGCTTGGAATTTTACAGGAAACAATAACAAGAACAAGCAAAGCGCAGGCCTATCGGGAACCACCCCGGCCGGGCATCTCGGGCAAGGAGCCCTTATTCAGGATCGCGTCATTCGGGAGGAAACAATGACCGGACTTTTCAAAACCCTCGCCACTGCCGTCGGGCTTGCAGCCATGCTCGCAGCACCGTCTCTTGCCAACGCAGCCGACCTGCCAAGCAACGTTCGACTGGTCATCGGTTCGAAGTCAACCGGTGGCGACACCTATCAGAACAGCGCAATCATCGCCGAAGCACTTTCGAAAAAACTCGATATCAACGTCAAGGTTGATGCCGTTGGTGTGAGCGAAGCCTTCAAGGCGCTTGATCGCGATTCACGTGGCACGACGCTTATGATGTTCCATGACGGTGCCTATATGGGCAACCTTTATGGCGTTCGCGGTTACGACAATATTTTTGAAAAATACAATGTCGGCGCCACCGTCTCGATCAATCCGGGCAACGCATACCTTGTCGCGAAAGACTCTCCGTTCAAATCAATGGAAGACGTCTTTGCCGCTGCGGCTGCCGGACAGCGCATTCGCGTCGCCATTCAGGCTGGTGGCGTTTCGGAAATCGGTCTTTCTGCGATGAAAAACGCAGCAAAAATCATGTATCCGGGCGCTGAAGAAAACATCGTCGCCGTCAATACCGGTTCGCAGGCAGATAAAAACCAGCTTCTGTTTGATCGCCAGGCCGATGTGATCAACGGCTCCGTACAGGCAAACGAACAGTTCACCCAGCTTCCGCAGGACGACCAGAAAGCGATGCGTTTCATCTGGGTAACAGCCCGTGAAAAAACCATCAAACAGGCAAATCCGGAAGGCATGGGCAACACGACCAGCGAAGAATTGCTCGGCTACACCACACCGAATGTAAGCGTCACGATGGACGGCACGAACGACTTCACCTTTGATAAAGAGTTCTTCTTCCTCTTCAACAAAGACATGGATCCGGCAATCGTCGAAACCATCGACAATGCCCTTGCCGAAATCTATGCCGAAGGCAAAATTCAGGAAACCCAGAAGAATTCCTTCTTCATTCCGAACTTCCTGCCATCGAAAGAAGCCTCTGCCTATCTTGAAGGTAAAAGCGAAACCATCCGGAAAATCATCTCTTCGATTTCAACGAACTAGCCATTCCCTGTTGGCCCGGCCATCTGCCGGGCCAACAGGAACATCGACAGATGAAGACTATCCCGACAACCGTGCCCGCCGCTAAAACCGACACGTTTTCAGCACATTGGGCAGCGCGGGATAAGAAGGAGATACTTCATGTCACTGGAATCGCTTTTATCAGTGTCCATTGATTTCGATACATCGCACACGGTATTTCCAACCATCGTTGCCATTGTGCTTGGCATTTTACTGGTTGCGATACTGGCAACGCGAAGTCGCGCGATTTTGGCAACGGTTGGCTCCGTCCCCTGGTGGCCGGCCAAAATTGACCATATGCGTTTTTTCGGAACCCTCGCCGGTACCGTTCTTTATTTCATCGCCATGCCATGGGTGGGCGACTTTTATCCGAATACCGGCCTCGGGTTTTATATCTGTTCGATCCCCTACCTGTTTGCCATGAGCGTGCTTTACCTGAAGCAGCGCGATAAGCGGCATCTGCTGATCGCGGGCCTGAATGCCCTGATAGCACCAAGCGTTGTCTGGTACCTGCTGTCGGAACTTTTCAACATATCGCTTCCTTAAGCCAAGAACGACACGAGAGATTTGATATGGATTTTCTTTCCATTTTAACGCCGTTCTTCTTTACCCTGGTTGCATCCGGCACGGTGATCGGCATCATTTTTGGTGCGATCCCCGGAATGACGGCAACCATGGCGGTCGCGGTGTGTTTACCGCTGACCTATTCCCTTGGTCTGGAAAACGGTCTGGCCCTTTTGCTGGGTCTTTATGTTGGCGGCATTTCGGGCGGACTTGTTCCGGCTATTCTTTTGAATATCCCGGGAACGCCATCCTCAATCGCCACCACATTTGACGGCTACCCCATGACCCAAAAGGGCGACGGAGAAAGCGCCCTTCGGATCGCAGTCATTTCATCTTTTGTCGGCGGCATCATCAGTCTGGCGGCACTCTTCTTCTTTGCCCCCGCACTTGCCGACTTTGCGATCAAATTTTCATATGTTGAAAAATTCCTAATCATCTTCTTTGCGCTGACCGTTATGGCAGCACTTAGCAGCAACATGCTCGTTGGCGTTTTCAGTGGCGTGCTTGGTATCTTCCTTAGCCTGATCGGTGCCTACGATATTTCGCGCGGCGGCAACGGCGAATTGCGTCTGGTACCTGAATTTCTGGAATATTACCTTGAAGGTGGCTTCTCGCTGCTGCCGGTACTGATCGGCATCTTTGGCCTGTCGACCATCCTGATCGAAGCCGAAAGTGGCATGAAGGACGAAAAAGGTCTTTCATCGGTCAAGATCGGCAAAGGCAAACGTTTCGATTTTTCCGTCTTCAAAGGTCAGTTCGTCAACCTGATACGATCTTCGGGGATTGGTACTTTTGTGGGCATTTTGCCCGGTGTCGGCGGCAGTGCCGCATCGATCCTGGCCTATAGCCAGCAAAAAAACTTTTCAAAAAATCCGGAACGCTTTGGCAAAGGCGAACCTTCCGGCGTCATGGCATCGGAAAGTGCGAATAACGGCCTGACCGGCGGCGCGCTGGTACCGTTGCTTTCGCTTGGCATTCCCGGTGATTCCACAACCGCCATCCTGATCGGTGCCTTCACCTTGCAGGGCATTCAGGTCGGCCCCCTGTTTATCGGCAACAATCCGGTAACCTGGGATGCGATGATTGTTGCCATGCTTGCAGCAAACATCGTGATGCTGATTGTCATGATCTTTGCCATCCGGCACATCGCCAAGGTGGTGATGATCCCGAAAAACATCCTGTTTCCGATCATCTTGATGATGTGCGTTGTTGGCGCATACACCATCAATTACGGCGTGATGTTTGATGTCTGGACGTTGTTGATATTCGGTTTGTTTGGCTACTTTGCCCATAAAATCGGCTTGGAAATCGCCCCCTTCATCATCGGTTTTATCCTTGGTCCGTCGGCGGAAATCTATTTCGTCAAAAGCATTGAATCATTTGGTACGCTCTCGATCTTCTTCACCAAAAGCTGGATCGCGGTTCTGTTGTGGATACTGATTGCACTTTCCGTCTGGTTCTCGGTTGCAATTTCTCGCAAAAAGAAACGGGACCTGACGACATCTGGCAATTAAGATAAAACGCGATTGCCATCCAGTGATGCCAATGTGAAGGTGCCCTCGGATCAAGCCGATGCCAAGGGCGCCTTCACAAAATGACTTCAACAGAGAAACCGTTTTGCCGAAAAACGAAACACCGCACACAATGTCTCAGAACAAAGAACACCATTCGGGCACCGTAACGATGGAATCTGTCGGGCGACTTGCCGGTGTGTCGCAGGTGACGGTTTCGCGTGCCCTTAACGATCCGTCCAAAGTGTCCGCAAAGACACTTCAACGCATCAAAGATGCAATCGAACTGACCGGTTATGTGCCAAACATGGTCGCCGGGGCCCTGGCATCCAAGCGAAGTCACCTGATTGTTGCCCTGATCCCATCCATCACCAACTTCGCCTATTCCGAATTCATCAAGCATTTCATTCAGGTGATGCGCGGGCATGGCTATCATGTTCTGACTGCTGAAACCGGCCTTTCTATGGAAGAAGAAGAATCGGTCCTCGCAACCATGCTAAGCCGTCGCCCCGATGGCATCATGATGACCGGGATCAATCATTCGGCAAAATGCAAACGGATGCTTCTGGGCTCCGGAATTCCGGTTGTTGAAATCTGGGACATGACGGAATCCCCGATTGATACCTGTGTTGGCTTTTCACATGCAAAATCGGGCGAGGAAACCGCGAAGTTCGCGCATAAAAAGGGCTATCGCAATGCGCTGGCCATTTCGGCCGCCGACGAACGTGCGCTGCGACGTAAGGATGCTTTCTGCGAAACCTTTCGCAAGCTAGGCAACAATCCCGTCAAAGAGATATGCCTGGATAGTCCCGCCAGTCTGGAACTGGGACGAAAATCGCTTGCACAGGCTATTGATGAGGGCTTCAAGAACGGCGTTGTCATGTGCAGTTCCGACCTGCTGGCACATGGGGTCATCATCGAAGCGCAGACACGCAATCTGCGCATCCCCGAAGACATTGCAGTGATCGGCTTTGGGAACCAGAATTTTGCCGCTTTCACAGTACCAAGTTTGACATCGCTTCACGTTGACCGGGCTTATCTGGGCTCTCAGGCGGCGACAGCCTTAATGGCACGCATCGACAAAAAGCCGCTGCAAAAAAACTGCATCGATATCGGATTTGAAATTGTCGAACGGGATTCCGCCTGATTTGGCTTAGGCAAAACGCCGGAACAACCCGCGCCGTTCGCGGCAGATCATCGTCAATCCCGCCTGTCGCGCCAGATTGACCGCGGTTAATGTCGGCCCCGAAAGGGTTACAAGTCCGCCCACCCCGCATTGCACGGTTTTGGTGACGATTTCATATGAACAGCGGCTGGTCATAAGGATGAAACCACCGGCCTTATCAACACCCTGACGCACCACCGCACCCAGAACCTTGTCGAGCGCATTATGACGCCCGATATCCTCGCGCACAATGCGGATGGAGCCAGTCGCATCGACAAAGGCACTGGCATGTAAAAGACCGCCGCCTTCACGGTTGCGCGTCTGCTGATCGGGAAGGGCGTCAATCGCACCAAGCACGATGTCTTGTGGCATATTTGAAGGCGTCACCTTACCGATCCGGTCCATCGCCACCGCCTCAAGCGACTGCACCCCGCAAAGCCCGCAACCCGAACGCCCTTCAAGAGTGCGCTTGCGGATTTCAAGCCGATCCAGAATATCCTCATCCAGATCGGCCTCGATCACATAACCCTGCAAGGTTTTGCGCACATCACGCAAATTGATCTGCCCGGCATGATCGGCAATGCCTTCGGACAGGGCAAACCCGATCATGAAATCTTCAAGATCGTGCGGCGACACCATCATTACCGCGTGGGACGTGCCATTGAACGTCAGTGCCGCCGGGATTTCCGGCTGCAGGATCATCGGTGCATCACCAGTGCCATCGCCGCGCGTCACGGCACGCGCCGGATCATGGTCACGGCCATCAATGATGCGATTTGCCGATGTCATTTTTGCTGTCACGCCGGTTGTTTGACCTTGCGGATCAATGGGGCGGCTTCGATCACCAGCGGATGGAAACCGCCATTGCCTCTTTCGATCATGTCAAAAAGCTGCTTGCGCATGCGCGGTTCCCAGAAATCGCTGATATGCCCGGCCACCCCCTCGACCCCTTCGGCGTGGGGTTTTGATGTGAAAAAGGTCGCGATCTGATTGGCCATGTAGACGAGTTTGTCAGGTTCCATTAACGTTTAATCTCCCGCCGGAATTCTTGATTTTACGGACGAAAACACCCGGTTTCATGACACGATCCTATCATGAAACCGGGCAACATTTCGCGCCTATTCGGCCGCATCGACACGTGGAAGGATCCGGCGTGACTGTTCAGCCTGCTTGTCATACTCCACCTGCCATTCGGTCGGTCCGTTACTCGGCGTGACCTGAACCGCGGTAACCTTGTATTCCGGGCAGTTGGTCGCCCAGTCGGTATAATCGGTGGTGATCACGTTGGCCTGTGTGCCCGGATGGTGGAAGGTCGTGTAAACCACCCCCGGTGCAACCCGGTCGGTAATCGTTGCTCGCAACGACGTTTCACCCGACCGTGAGGCCAGACGGATCCAGTCCCCTTCGCGAATGCCACGCTGTTCGGCATCATGGGGATGGATTTCAAGCAGGTCTTCCTTGTGCCATGCAGTGTTTTGCGTACGACGGGTCTGTGCCCCAACGTTATATTGGCTAAGGATGCGCCCCGTCGTCAGCAACAGCGGGAAGCGCGGTCCGGTACGCTCGTCGGTTGCAACATATTCGGTCACAACAAACTTGCCCTTGCCGCGCACAAAGCCGTCGATATGCATCACCGGCGTCCCCAGCGGCGCCTTTTCATTGCATGGCCACTGGATCGATCCTTCGCGTTCCAGAAGGTCATAATTGACCCCGGCAAAGCTTGGCGTGGTGCGGGCAATTTCATCCATGATCTGTGATGGATGGTTATAGCTCCAATCAAGCCCCATCGCACGCGCCAGATTCTGGGTCACTTCCCAATCGGCAAAGCCGTTTTTCGGGCTCATCACCTTGCGAACACGGTTGATACGACGTTCCGCATTGGTAAATGTCCCATCTTTCTCAAGGAAGGTCGAACCGGGCAGGAACACATGCGCATGATTTGCTGTTTCGTTCAAAAACAGGTCATGAACCACAACGCATTCCATCGCCGCAAGACCGGCGGCGACATGCTTGGTATCCGGGTCCGATTGCAGGATGTCTTCACCCTGAATATAGATGCCCTTGAACGTGCCTTCGACCGCGGCATCAAGCATGTTGGGAATGCGAAGACCCGGTTCGCCATCGAGTTTGACGCCCCAGATTTTTTCAAACACGTCGCGCGTCGCATCATCGCTAATATGGCGATAACCCGGTAATTCATGCGGGAACGATCCCATATCACACGAACCCTGCACGTTGTTCTGCCCACGAAGCGGGTTCACACCCACACCCGGACGCCCGATATTACCCGTCGCCATCGCAAGGTTGGCAATCGCCATTACCGTGGTTGATCCCTGGCTGTGTTCGGTCACGCCAAGCCCGTAATAGATCGCGCCATTGCCACCGCGCGCAAAAATACGCGCCGCCTTGCGCACGGTTTCCGCCGGAACCCCCGACAGGCGTTCGACCTCTTCCGGGCTGTTTTGCGGATCGGACACAAACGCCGCCCAATCCTGGAATTCATCCCAGTCGCACCGTTCGCGAATGAATGCCTCGTCAAACAGGCCTTCGGTCACAATCACATGCGCAAGCGACGTCAGAACCGCAACATTGGTACCCGGACGCAATGCCAGATGGGCGGCGGCCTTGATATGCGGTGACTGCACCAGATCAATGCGACGCGGATCAATCACGATCAGCTCCGCCCCCTGACGCAACCGCTTTTTAAGGCGCGATGCAAAAACAGGATGCCCGTCCGTCGGATTGGCCCCGATCAGGATCACCACATCGGTATGTTCGACACTGTCAAAATCCTGCGTCCCGGCCGATGTCCCGAATGTGGTTTTAAGGCCATAACCGGTCGGCGAATGACAGACACGCGCGCACGTATCAACGTTGTTATTGCCAAACCCGGCCCGGATCAGCTTCTGCACAAGGAAGGTTTCCTCGTTCGTGCAACGCGATGACGTAATCCCGCCAATCGCGGCCTTGCCGTATTTTGCCTGAATCGAACGGAACTTGTCCGCCGTGTATCTAAGGGCTTCTTCCCAACTGACTTCGCGCCACGGATCAGACGTGTTTTCGCGGATCATCGGGTTCAGGATACGGTCCTTATGGCTGGCATAGCCATAAGCAAACCGCCCCTTAACGCACGAATGCCCGCGGTTGGCTTTGCCATCCTTGTAAGGCACCATGCGCACCAACTCATCGCCGCGCATTTCCGCCTTGAACGAACAGCCGACCCCGCAATAGGCACAGGTGGTAACGACCGAATGTTCCGGCTGACCGATTTCGATCACCGATTTTTCCTGAAGCGTTGCCGTCGGGCAGGCCTGAACACAGGCACCACACGACACGCATTCTGAATCCAGGAAGTTTTCATGCATGCCCGGCGACACCCGGCTTTCAAACCCGCGCCCCTCAATGGTCAGGGCAAAAGTCCCCTGCACTTCCTCGCACGCCCGCACACACCGCGAACAGACGATACATTTCGACGGGTCATAGGTGAAATACGGGTTGCTCTCGTCCTTGGCCATATAGCGCGGGTTTTCCTCGCCATTCTGGCGGGTCTTGACGTGGTTGCCCCCATCATAACCATAACGCACATCGCGCAGGCCAACCGCACCGGCCATATCCTGCAATTCGCAGTCACCATTCGCCGCACAGGTCAGGCAATCCAGCGGGTGATCGGAAATATAAAGTTCCATCACGCCCTTGCGGATTTTCTTCAATCTTTCGGTCTGGGTATGAACAACCATGCCATCCGCGACCGGGGTCGTGCAGGATGACGGGGTGCCATTGCGGCCTTCGATTTCCACCAGACACAGGCGGCATGAACCGAACGCATCGACCATGTCGGTCGCGCATAGTTTCGGCACCTGAATGCCCGCCTCCATTGAAGCCCGCATGATCGACGTGCCTTCGGGCACGGTCACATCAAATCCGTCGACATTAATTGTCACGGTCTTTTCGGATTTCGCGGCGGGGGTTCCGTAGTCGACTTCTTGTATCAAGGACATCGTTCTCACTCCGCAGCTATGTCAAGCGCATGAGGCTTGAAATCATCAGGGAAATGGGTCAGCGCGCTCATCACCGGATAGGGCGTAAACCCGCCCAGCGCACATAGCGACCCGAACTTCATCGTTTCACACAGATCGGCCAGAAGTTCCTTTTGCATTTCGGGATCTTCGCCGCGCGCGATTTTATCCACAACTTCGGTGCCGCGTGTTGATCCAATGCGGCATGGCGTGCATTTGCCACAGGATTCAATCGCACAGAATTCCATGGCAAAACGGGCCTGTTTCATCATGTCGACACTGTCGTCAAACACGACAACACCGGCATGACCGATCAAACCGTCTGCCTTGGCGAATGCCTCGTAATCAAATGGCGTGTCAAACAATTCGCGCGGGAAATACGCGCCCAGCGGGCCACCAACCTGAACCGCCTTGACCGGGCGACCACTTGCAGTACCCCCACCGATCTGATCAACGATTTCCCCCAGTGTCAGGCCAAAGGCCGTTTCATAAAGGCCGCCATGTTTGACATTGCCCGCGATCTGGATCGGGATGGTCCCGCGCGAACGGCCCATGCCGAAATCGCGGTAATATTCCGCACCCTTTTCAAGGATTACCGGCACCGAACACAACGAGATAACGTTGTTAACAACCGTCGGCCGTGCCATGAAGCCCTCAAGTGCTGGAAGCGGCGGCTTGGCGCGAACAACCCCCCGTTTGCCTTCCATGCTGTTCAACAGCGAGGTTTCCTCGCCACAGACATAGGCACCCGCCCCCATGCGGACTTCCATGTCGAACGCGTAATCCGATCCCAGAACCTTAGGCCCCAGCAGCTTGTTTGCCCGTGCGACTTCTATTGCTTCGTTCATGATGCGGATCGCATCAGGATATTCCGACCTTGTATAGACATATCCCTTGGTCGCCCCGGTCGCCAGACCGGCAATGATCATGCCTTCGATCAGAACGAATGGCTCGCCCTCCATGATCATGCGGTCGGCAAATGTACCACTGTCGCCTTCGTCGGCGTTACAGACGATGTATTTCTGATCGCCCGGTGCCTGCCGGACCGTATTCCATTTGATACCCGTCGGGAAACCGGCACCACCGCGCCCGCGCAGACCTGAATCCGTCACTGCCTTGACGATATCCTCGGATGTCATCTTAAGGGCATTTTCAAGCCCCTTGAGCCCGTCATTGGCACGGTAATCGTCAAGCGACACCGGATCAATAATCCCGCACCGCTGGAAGGTCAGGCGCGTCTGCGCCTTCAGGAACGGGATATCCTGCGTATGGCCAAGGTAACGTTTATGATCACTACCGTTCAGGAAACCGGCATCAAACAGGCTATCCACATCTTCGACCGCGACCGGGCCATAGGCCAGACGACCGCGCGATGTTTCGACCTCGACCATCGGCTCCAGCCAGTACATGCCAAACGAACCGTTACGCACGATCTGAACATCTTCGCCGCGTTTCGCCGCCGTCGCGGCAATGGCAGTTGCGACTTCGTCCGCACCAAGGGCAACGGAACCTGAGTCAAGCGGGACGTAAATCTTGACTGTCATGATCCCACCTCGCTCAGGATGCGATCAAGGCGATCCTTGCTGACCCGTCCGATGACCTTGCCATCCACCACGGCGGCCGGCGCACAGGCACAAAGCCCAAGACAGAAAACCGGTTCAAGCGTCACATTCTGGTCGCTGGTCGTTTCCGACCAGTCGACTTTCAGTTTGCGCTTCGCATGATCGCTCAGATCATCCGCGCCCATCGACTGGCACGCCTCGGCGCGGCAGATCTTGATCACGTGTCTGCCCGGCTTTTCTTCACGGAAATCATGATAAAAACTGGCAACCCCGTGGACTTCCGCCCGGCTGAGATTGAGCTTCTTGGCAATGGTCTGAAGGGCACCTTCGGGAATAAAGCCAAATTCTTCCTGCACTTCATGCAGAATCGGCAAAAGCGGTCCTTCAAGTCCGGCCAGACCATCACAAATGGTACCAACCCGGACGGATATTTCCTCGGTCGTCTCTGTTGCAGACATGCAAGCCTCTCTCACTTAGCAGTCTATTGAATTCTTTGTTATTCCTGACAGTGTCGGTGATTGCCAACGCCCGTTCAATAAAGCCATCCCGTTACGCGATAGCGAAAACCTATCAAGCCCTCTCAGGCGGGCTCCAGTTCAGAAATATTCTTTGCCTCTTTCAGCAACGCCGACACAACCGGTGTTGCCGGTTCGCGCTTTGCCGCGATCATACCCACCAGATGCGACGCATCAGGATCAACAATCGGGATCGATTTGACCCGGTCGCGCATACTGAATTCCTTGACCATCTTGACCGGCATGATGCTGGCCCAGTTACCGGTATGCACATGGGTAAAAAGCGCAATCATCGAATCACTTTCCAGCGTCGGGCTGATACGCGCGCCCGCCTCGTTCAGATGCTGATTGATAATCCGCCGGTTCTGCATATCGGGTGTCAGCAAACATAACGGAAATTCTGCCGCCTCACGCCACGTGATGCTTTCGCGGTCACCGATATCATCGAAATTCGATGTCACAAGATGATAGCGCTCATAATAAAGCGGGATCGATGTCACACGGCCAAGCGGCTCATTATCCAGATAGGTAATCCCGACATCGATTTGAAGATTATCAAGCAGCGCCTGAATTTCTGTCGAAGTCCGCGACAGTACCGCAAAGGTCACATCCGGATGCTTTTCGCGAAACGGCGTGGTCAATTCATGCACCATCGAAAGTGCTGTCGGAATAACCGCAATCTGCACCTGCCCGGTCAGACCGAACCGCATCGCGCGCATTTCATCACGCATCGAACGCGAACTTCCGACAATATGGCGCGCCCATTCCAGAACCCGCTCGCCTTCTGGCGTTAGCCCCTGATAGCGCGAACCACGACGCACCAGCACCACACCAAGATGGTCTTCAAGCTGGCGAAGGGCACTGGAAAGGGTCGGCTGTGTCACACCGCATTCCTCGGCGGCGTGACCAAAATGCTGCTCTCTGGCAAGCACGATAAACATTTCGAGTTTGTCGATCATGGCGTATCCGGCGCCTTTCGGGGAAACCCCGTCTGGTGGCGCACTTTATGTGATTGATGGACACCATTTGCGGGGCGGGTGTCCTGATTGCAGGATAACCCGAATGGCCATAAAAGCCGAAGGGTTAATCCTGCAACAGGACCGGACATGACATTGATGCACTATCATGTCCAGACGGGTCCGGGGACAGACAAACATACCCGGGCCCAATGGTACCGGTCAGGGCCAAAGCCGACCGGCACCGGGGTTCGGTGTTACGCCTCAGACGTTGCCTCGCGGCCGGTCGGGGTCGGTTTGGCAGGGTCCGCTGCGGTCTCCATGTAATGCTTGTCATGGATCGGCTTGACCAGCGCGTTGGCAATCAGGCCAATCACCAGCAAGGCCGCCATGGCATACATGGTGGTGTTATAAAGGCTTGGCGTCGGATCAACCGTCCCGGCCGGGGCGATTTCCATCAGACGGCCAATCGTCACGGTTTTGGCCGCAATCAGCTGATCAAGCTGTTCCATACCCGCACCGAACTTTGCCTGAAACGCTGCCGGATCGATCTTGGCAGCCAGTTCCTTGATCGAATTGCCGACCGATGTCTGACGCAGCTGGGTGATGGCAAGCGGGCCAAGCACGCCCGCGACACTCCATGCGGTCAGAAGACGACCATGAATGCCACCGACATATTTGGTTCCGAAAACATCTGCCAGATAGGCCGGAATGGTCGCAAAACCGCCACCATACATGGTGAAGATGATCATGGTCGCGCCATAGAACATCACAAGCCACGTCACGACCGGGTTCACACTGACCTGCCCCGCAGCATACGGGATCGACAGATACAGGATGATGCCAAGGATGAAGAAGCAGTAGTAGGTGTTCTTGCGTCCGATATAGTCCGAAATCGACGCCCAGAAGAACCGGCCACACATGTTAAAAACCGAAATCATGAACACATAGGTCGCGGCAAAGCCGGAATTGACCACCAGCGGCAGGGTGCTGCCGAAAATCTCGCTCATCATGGTTTTGGCAACGCCAATCACCCCGATGCCTGCCGTCACGTTAAAGCACAGCACGATCCAAAGCATATAGAATTGCGGGGTTTTCAGGGCCTGATCGATATGAACGTTGTTCTGGGTGATCATGCGCTTGGATGCAGTATCTGCGGTCGGCGGTGTCCAGCCAGCCGGGAGCCATCCTTCGCGCGGTACACGATACGAAAACGCCGCAATGACCATGACGATGAAATAGGCAATGCCAAGCGTAAAGAAGGTCGCCGCCGCACCGGTATTGCCCGTGCCCGCAACATATACGCCCTGCTCGATCGTCACCGGCGCCGACGCCACCTGTGCCGCACCGGCCACAACAACCTCGACCATCTGGCCACCGACTTCGGCCATACGCTTGCCACCTTCGGTGACAAGGTTCACGGCACTCTCCGGCCCAAGATATTCCGGCACCTTATAGAAGAATGAAAGCAGGCTTTCCTTGATCGGCGTTGCGATCATCGCACCACCGCCAAAGCCCATGATCGCCATACCGGTTGCCATGCCGCGACGGTCCGGGAACCAGCGGATCAGGGTTGATACCGGCGATACATAGCCAAGCCCAAGGCCACAACCGCCAAGCGCGCCATAACCCAGATAAACCAGCCAAAGCTGATGGGTCGCAATGCCCATGCCACCGATGATGAAACCACCGCCCCAGCAAAATGCGGCAACAACACCCACCATACGAGGGCCTACTTCTTCAAGCCATTTGCCGCCGAATGCCGCGGCCAGCCCCAGAAATACAATCGCGACCGAGAAAATCCAGACAACAGATTGCAGGCCCCAGTCACCAGAGCTTGACGCAACCACGCCGAATTCCTTGATCAGTGGCGGGTTGAAAATCGACCACGCATAGACAGAGCCGATACAAAGATGAATGGCGATGGATGCTGGCGGAACTTTCCAGCGATTGAAATCGTCCCCTGCGACGATATGTTCTTTTTTAAGGCGATCAAACATTTGTGTTTTTCCTCCCGGTATTATGTTCATCCGGCGGCCCCATCCCCCCAAATCGGATGAATGCTGCAAGGCCATATCGGTAAGACCCGGAAACCACACCGTCGCAATCGCTATGCCATTCAGCCTGTTGCCTGATTTTCTGGAAGTTTTGGAAAGACAATCATCATGTTGCAGCGCACGCGGGTGGACAAAATGTCCAACAAATTTTTACTGTGCAATGCACCATCCGGACAAAATGTCCAACCTAATGGCAGAACAATCAATCCGCTTCAGGCAACCAGATGGTGAATAACGTGCCCTTGCCTGGCTCGCTCTCAACCGCCATGGCCCCGCCCTGCCGGTCAATCAGGGTTTTGCTGATCGATAAGCCCAACCCCGTGCCTTCGCGGCGCTTGGTCGTATAGAAAGGATCGAAAATACGCCCCAGTATGTCGGACGACATCCCCGTTCCCGTATCGCGGATCGAAATGCGAATGCCAGGTTTTCCGTTTCGATCAAAATCCTCGTCAATCAGGGTCAGGGTGCCACTTCCGGGCATGGCATGCAGGGCATTGACCATCAGATTGACCACCACCTGCTGCAATTCCGTCCGGTTCATCAGAATAAGCCGTCTGGCCCGGCTCTCGCGCGCAACCTCGATTTCGGCCTTGTTCAACAGATGCTGCACCAGTGGCAGACAGTCGCCAATCACCTCGCCTGGTGAATGGCGTTCGACAAATCCGGCATATTCTTCGGGTTTGGCAAATTGCAGAAGCTTGGTGACAATCAGGTTGATGCGGCTGACCTGTTCATCAATCAGACGGAATTCGGTTTCGGCAATTCGCACATTTTCGCCCAGTAAATCACGCACCACATCAAGGTTCCCCTGAAGCACCGCAACCGGATTGTTGATTTCATGGGCCACACCGGCGGTAATTTCACCGATGGCTGCCAGTTTCTCGGACATGATCAATTGCTTGGTCGTCGCCTCAAGCTGGCGGTTGGCTTCGCGAAGTTCGCTGGTGCGCGCATCGACCCGCGCATTCAGTTCCTCGTTCCAGGCGCGTAAACGTTTGTCACGTTCCTGCACCTGATCAAGCAGATCATCAAGATGTTCCGCCACCAGCGATATTTCATCCTGTACCTGATCAATATGGGTTCGCGCGCCAAAGTCTCCGCTTTCGACCCGGGCAATCGTCTGGGTCATGCGTTCCAGTGGCTTGAAGATGCCACGCGCCCAGCGTAGAAAGATCGGAACGCTTAACGTTGCCACAAACAGAAACGCCGCAATGATGATCAGCAGGCTTTCATATTTCGTCTGGGCAAACGGCGCTTCAAGGAACCCGACATACAGCATCCCGACACGGTCGCCAAAGCTGTCCACAATCGGCTCATAGGCTGAAATGTACCAGTCATTGACGACAAACGCGCTATCAAGCCACACCTTGCCGTCTTCCAGAACATTCTGGCGCACCGCACTCGAAACACGGGTGCCCAGCGCACGTCGCCCTTCAAACAGCCGCACATTGGTGCTGATTCGCACATCATCAAGAAAAAGCGTCGCCGTCCCCTGACTGCCTTCCGGAAGGCTGCTTTCGCGGTAAACCAGATCATTGATCGTATCAATGAACACAAGGTTCTGGTTTAACAATATGCCCCCGACCAGCGCGCCATCAATGTCCTCCGGCCCCACCATGGGCAGGGAAACATGACTTGCCGAATGCACAACCATGCCGCGCGTTTCGGCATCGCGCGTGGTTGGCACTGCATTGGGTGTCGGCACCAGATCAAGCCGCGCGCGTGCCGCCAGATCGGGCGAAATCGCCGCCAGATCGGCATTGTCAAAGATGTCCACCCCGGTCAAGGACGCCCCCGAAAGGGCTGTTGCAATCACCGGCCAGTCGGCATCAAGGCGCGGGGTGGCCTGCCGGGGGGACGCCCCTGAAACAATCCCCTGCCGATTGGCGATATACAGGAAATCAAGACCAAGCTCGGCCCGCTTTGCCGCCAGCAGATCATCGATCCGCGCCCGGTCCCCCGATGTCAGAACATCACGAAACGTCACTGATTGGCCAAGGGCTTCGATCTGTTCGCCGGTGGTTTCAAGGATATGGGTGAAATATTGATGGGCAATCGTCAGGTCGCCATTGACCTTTGATGTCAAAAGCGCGTCAAACTTGCTGTTCCAACGCACCATCATCACGCCCAGCAAAAGCGGCAGGATGACCAGTGTTGGCAATAACGCAATTGCCAGCAATTTGAACCGCACAGACCGGGTGCGTTTGGTGCGGCGGCCCGGCCACTGCATCAGTCGGCCCAATCGGCAAATTTGCGGTCAATTGTCTTGCGCGAAATGCCCAGACGCCGTGCGGCTTCATTACGATTGCCGTCGGTCTTGTGCACCATCGCCATAATGTGACGGCGCTCCATTTCCTCCAACGTTTCGTCATGATCGGCATGTCCTTCGGCACCGGCCTGTTCATCACGAAACTCGGCCGGGAACCGCCCAAGGATCAAGGTGCGCTCGACAAGGTTGCGCAATTCGCGCACATTCCCAGGCCAGTCATATCGCGTCAATCCGGCCCGCACCGCCCCATCCATCGCCACTTGCGGCACGCCAAGCTGCTTGGAAAGTTTGCTCATGAACAGGCTGGCAAGTTCAAGCACATCATCCCCGCGCTCCCGCAACGGCGGCATGGCGATATGCATGACATTGATCCGGTAAAACAGATCGGCACGGAACCGGCCCGCTTCGACCTCTGCCTCCAGATCGGCATTGGTGGCAAAGACAAACCGCAAGTCGACCGGTGCCTCGCGCTCCGACCCTACCGGGCGGATACGGCGGCTTTCAATCGCGCGCAAAAGCTTGCTTTGCGTCGCCAGCGACAATTCCCCCACCTCATCCAGAAACAATGTGCCACCCTGCGCATGCATGAAAAGCCCGTCGCGCGCGGTTTGCGCCCCGGTAAAGGCCCCTTTCAGATGCCCGAACAGTTCTGCTTCGATCATCTCGGATGGAATGGCCGCACAATTGATTGGCACAAACGGCTTTTCGGCCCGGTCGGACAACGCATGTAACGAGCGCGCGGTCACTTCCTTGCCCGTGCCGCTTTCCCCGGAAATCAGTATTGATGTCGGAAGGGGTGCGACCCTTGCAATGGTTTCACGGATTTCCTGGATTTGCGCCGAATAACCAATCAGCTTGTCGCGCAACAACACATGATCGGATGTCGCGCGCAATTCATGGCGTAAAACATGGTTTTCGCGCCGCAACCGCATCCGGTCAAGGCAGCGCGCCACCGCATTCAAAATCTGGTTGGACCGAAACGGTTTCAGGACAAAATCAACCGCCCCGGCCCGCAATGCCTTGATCGCGGTATCCAGATCGGCATAGGCCGTCATCAGGATCGCATCGGAAAAGAAACCGATTTCGCGCTGCTCGGTCAGCCACTCGACCCCGGACTTGCCCGGCATGATGTTATCAAGGATCACGACATCAAAATGATGCTGATCGAGAAGTTTGGTCGCTTCTTCGCAATCAGCGGCTTCTTCGACCCGTTTGGCGCGCGGTCCCAATGTGCGCACAAGGAAATTGCGCATCCCCGGTTCGTCATCGACGATCAGGATCGATGCTTTCTCCAGCCACGGCCCGAATTCCGGCCCCGGCTTGCCATCCGGTTGCGCTGCGGGTGATGGTGCCGCCAACTCCGGCGCACCCATTGCCGTCGATCTCATTGATATTCCTCCGCCGATCTTCCCGGTCATTTTGTTTTTATTTTTTCGAAGATTAGATCAGCAGCACATGAAAAGCAAAACCGTTGGTCGCATTACTCAAAGTTCCTCGCGCGCGCCCAATAAAAATCGGGCGGGAAACCGATGTTCCCCGCCCGATACGCTCAGTTTAAGATTTCTGCCGCCAGCGGCATCACTTCATCGTCGGCATGACGAATTCGGCACCCTTGCGAATGCCCGTCGGCCAGCGCGAGGTAATGGTTTTAAGGCGGGTATAGAACCGCACCCCTTCCATGCCATGCATGTGATGGTCACCAAACAAGGATGCCTTCCAGCCACCAAATGAATGGAACGCCATCGGAACCGGGATGGGCACATTGATGCCGACCATGCCGGTCTGGGTGCGGTTGGCAAATTCACGCGCCGTATCGCCATCGCGGGTAAAGATCGCAGTGCCATTGCCGTATTCGTGGCTATCAACAAGATCAGCCGCGGTTTCGAAATCATCGGTCCGTACGATCGACAGGACCGGGCCGAAAATTTCTTCCTTATAAATCGTCATGTCGGGTGTGACATTGTCAAACAGGGTGCCGCCAACGAAATAACCGTCTTCATAGCCCTGCAAACGAATGTCACGGCCATCAACAACCAGCTTCGCGCCTTCTTCAACGCCCTTGTTGATGTAACCGACAACCTTGTCGCGATGCTGTGCCGTCACAAGCGGCCCCATCTCGGCGGCCGGATCGGTACCCGGTGCAACCCGAAGCTCGTTAATGCGCGGGACAAGCTTTTCAACCAGCGCATCCGCCGTCGCCTTGCCCACCGGCACCGCAACCGAAATCGCCATGCAGCGTTCGCCAGCCGACCCATATGCCGCCCCCATCAGGGCATCAACCGCCTGATCCATATCGGCATCGGGCATCACGATCATATGGTTTTTCGCACCGCCCAACGCCTGGCAACGCTTGCCCTGCGCAGTCGCGGTTTCATAGATATACTTCGCAATCGGGGTCGAACCGACAAAGCTGATCGCGCTGACATCCGGATCAAACAGAAGCGCATCAACCGCTTCCTTGTCGCCCTGCACAACGTTGAAAACGCCGTCGGGAAGACCTGCTTCGCTCAGCCATTCGGCGAGTAGAAGCGACGCCGACGGATCGCGTTCGGATGGTTTCAGGATGAAACAGTTACCGCAGGCAAGGGCGACCGGGAACATCCACATCGGCACCATGGCCGGGAAGTTGAACGGCGTAATACCGGCCACAATGCCAAGCGGCTGACGCACCGAATGGCTGTCAACCTTGGTGCCGACATTTTCGGTGAACTCGCCCTTCAAAAGCTGCGGCGCGCCGGTGGCAAACTCAACAACCTCGATCCCGCGGGTGACTTCACCCAGCGCATCCGAAAGCACCTTGCCATGCTCGGCAGTGATCGCGGCGGCCAGTTCTTCGGAACGGCTTTCAAGGATACCAAGGAATTTATTGAGAATACGGGCACGACGCAGCGGCGTGGTGTTGGCCCATTCGGCGGCCACTGCACGTGCGCTTTCCACCGCGGCACGGACATCGGCCTTCGATGCAAGGTCAACCGTCGCACTCTGCTGACCGGTGGCCGGGTTGAACACGGCCGCTGTCCGGCCGGAAGTCCCGGCGACACGTTTGCCGTTAATGTAATGGGTGATCTGGCTGGACATTCGGCTTCTCCCGATAATCGTGATGATCTTTTGTTGCGGATCATAAGAAGTCCGTCCGCAAAGTGGTTTAATTATGGATATGCATATGGATGCACATCAATTATCATTATTGCAAATTCGATGTGCAATTTTTAAAGTCAATGAATCATGGATTGGGACCGCATTCGCATCTTTCTGGCCGTCGCACGCCAGGGGCAGATCCTCTCGGCGGCCCGTCAGCTTGGCCTGAACCATGCCACGGTCGGTCGGCAACTGACCGCACTTGAACAGGAACTCGGCACCAAGCTTGTCGAACGGCGCACCACCGGATCGGAACTAACAGAGGCAGGAAAGGCATTAATGGGTGCGGCAGAGGCCGCTGAATCCGCCTTCCTTAAAGTCGGCACCGCCTTCCCCAGCCGAGCAGAAGGCATTGCCGGCACCGTGCGCGTTGGCGTGCCTGACGGGCTTGGCAACTACTTTCTGGCGCGTGAACTGGCGGGCTTTGCGGCAAAACATCCCGATCTGGTGATCCAGCTGGTGCCCCTCCCGCGCACCTTTTCGCTGTCCCAACGCGAAGCCGACATCGCCATAACCCTTGATCGCCCCAAACAGGGGCGGCTGGTGATCAAAAAACTGACCGATTACACACTCAGCGTCTATGCCTCCCAAAGCTACATAAAACAGTATGGTGCCATCCGGTCTGAACGCGACCTGACCGACCGGCTGTTTGTCACCCATATCGAAGACCTGATTTACAGCCGCGCCCTTGATTACGCGGCACGTCTGGGCAAACTGATGAAACGGCGTTTCGAATGCGGCAGTGTCGTGGCCCAGATGGAAGCGGTGCGCAACGGGCATGGCATTGGCATCCTGCATGATTACGCCACCCGTGATGTGGCCGACCTGATCCGTCTGCTGCCCGATATCCGCTTTACCCGAAATTACTGGATGCTGCTGCATCCCGATACCAAGGATACCCGCGGGGTCGCCGCCGTCGCCGACCATATCAGCCGGGTCGTCCGCGCCGCGCGTGATCTTTTCGTCGCCGAATGATCAGACGCGAAAATCTGCGAATCTGATCTTCACATATGCACCCAACGGGCTTGCCACGATCAAATCCGGATGACATCGCAACACTATACGAACAGAAATAACCCGGTGCAAAATCCCCCCAGGAACAAGAACCATCAAGCTGTTCAGGTATCTAACCGGCATACCTTTGATTGTATTTTCACAGACTTAACTTGCAATTTTTTACTATGACCACTTGCATTCAGGGCGCGTTCCCGGGCATATTCTTTCGGATATGGTTGGGGATGAGCCATGTGGTCGGGGTCACACAAAAAGCCTGTTGAACAGGATTTCAAAAACCGCTTGCTGCATGGCGCAATCAACGTTTGAAAGGTCAGACGTTGCAGAAGCGCACAAACACGTTTGCGCCGGGGACAGAACGGCAGGGAAAACCGCTTACAACGCCGCAGTCGAGCATATGGCTTGACTGGGCCGAGGGCGACGATTGCGCAAATTACAATATTTGCAGCGTCATCCGGTTCGAGGGCGATCTTGATATTGCAGCCCTTTACAAGGCCATTGTCCAAACCGATCAGGAAAATGACGCCCTGCGTCTACGCTTTGCATCAGAAGGCGGCAAACCGTTTCAGACCTTTGCCGATGACTGCCGCGAAACTGATTTCAGCGTCATCGATTTAAGTTTTACCGATGATCCGGTTCTGATCGCCAATAACGAAGTCGAAGAAATCCGCCGACGGCCACTTGACCCGGAAAACGGATATCATTGCCGCCATCGCCTTTTGCAACTGGGCACGGGACGTTACTGGTGGGTTCGGGTTTATCATCATCTGGTCTGTGACGGATATGCCGGGCATTTGATGGCGCAACGCGCGGCGGAAATTTACAGCGCACTTAAAACCGGTTCTGCCGTCCCCGAAAGCACATTCGGGTCCTATGGCGACTTTATCGCAGCTGACGCGACCTATCCCGAAACACCGGCCTACCAACGTGACCTTGCCTATTGGCAGGAACGCCTGCAAAACGATCACGCGATCACGCGGTTTTCATCGGACAAACCGTCGGGCAAACTGGTTCAGGCCCGGCTGGAACAGACGCTGGATGGACACGACCTTTCCAGACTGATCCACACGGCCAAAGCCTGTGGCACATCGCCCACCGCGATTGTCATGGCCGCCTATTTTATCCTGCTGGGTCAGGTTACCCATATCAAACAACCGACCGTCACAATGCCGCTTCTGAACCGGATGGGGCGGACTGAACGCCAGACACCGGGTGCCTTTTCCTATATCGTACCCTTCGATGCCGATTTAAGTAAACACACACGTTTTTCGGAACTGGCCCGTGATATCTTTGCCCGGGCACGTCGCGATGTCCGTCATATGCGCCTTGGCGCGCCGCGCATGCGTGCAGCACGTCTGGGTGCCCGGGGTCTTTCGGGCAATGGTGCCTTTTTCAACAGTCTGGACGGCGCAGAACCCTTATCCTTTGCCGGGCTGGATACACGCCGGGTCAATATCTATAACGGGCCAGTCACCGATCTTGGCCTGATCTATATGATGCAGGCCATAAGCCCAGACCGGCAGGAAGCCGAAATCATCTGGCAATATGACACCGCTTGCCACGACGTTAAATCCGTTACGCGCATCGCCGAACGTTTCCGTTATTTCCTGTCCCGCGCACTGGACGACCCGGAACAGGATATCGCGGCCATCGCCGCACCGCCGATGAACGAGCTTGCCATTATCCGCACGCTTGAAACCGGCCCGACATTCACAAGGCCGGCTCCGGTACGGCTCATTCCCGAACGCATCGATCATGCCATTGCATCGCGCCCCGGCGATGTCGCCCTGATCACGGAAGATGATCACGAAGTCACGTTTGCAACGCTGGGCCATATGGCCAATGCCGTCGCCCACCACCTGAAACAATGCGGCATTGCACCGGGCGATTTTGTCGGGATGAACATTTCCCCCAGTGCGCAGCAAACGGCCGCTGTGATCGGTATCCTGAAATGCGGGGCAACCTGTGTGCAGCTTGATCCGTTGCAACCTATCGCGCGCAATGCGTCGATGACCCGCCATCTTGATTGCCGTCTGGTTCTGAGTGACAACACCGACACATGGCACAAAATCGGCGACACCTCCATCACGGTAAACGATATCAATGCCGTAACCGGCATTGACGGCAGCATCACCTTTGAAAATATCCATGCCGATATTTGTGGCGACGATATTGCCTTTGTCTTCCATACATCGGGTTCGACCGGGCAGCCAAAACCGGTTCCCGTTCATCACCAATCCCTTGCCGATAAAATCGACGTCGCCATTGCGCAATTCGGTATCGGATCACATGAAAACGGCAACCCTGAAATAATGGGTCTTTTCCCGTCGCTCGGATTTGATCCCTGGATGCTGCAATTCTGCGTCGGGCTGATCCGTGGCCATCGCATGTGGCTGATGACCCACGCGATACTCAGTGACGGGCATAAATTCTGGAACGGTGTGGCACGACATCATGTCACCCACATCATGTCGGTCCCGTCATTTTATGAAAGCGTGATCGATGCCGTTCCGGCAGATGGTGCTTTCAAATTGCGCCGTCTGATCACGGGCGGCGAAATCATGCAGCCAACACTCGTCCGCAGGCTTTATTCCGCGTTCGAAACCGTCGATATCTGGAACTGCTATGGCCCGACCGAGGCGACAATTCATGCCGCCGTGTATCTGATACCAAGGGCCCCCCAAACCAAAAGCATCCCGCTCGGCCGCATCGACAAGGGTGGCTTTGTCCGGATACTTGACGAAGACGGAAAACGGGTACCGCTTGGCGTCCCGGGCGAGATTTACCTTGGCGGCGCAGGACTTAACCGCGGCTATATCAATATGCCTGACGTGACGGAGGAAAAATTCGTCGCGGATCCGACGGGCGAGACCGATGAAACCTTTTATCGCACTGGTGATCTGGTTTCCTGGGGAGAAGACGGGTTGCTTTATTTTCACGGGCGCACGGACGAACAGGTCAAAATTCGCGGGCAACGCATCGAAATCGGGGAAATCGAATACCAGCTTTCGCGCCTGTCCGGCGTCGGACGGGCTGCGGTATTGCATGTCAAAACCAATCATGGTGGCGAACTGATCGGTTATCTTCTATCCAACGCAAGCCCGTCGAAACGCCCGGACGCAGCAACCGTGCGCGCAGAACTGGCGCGCCACCTGTCCGATGCGGCCGTTCCGACCCGCATTGAATGGGTGGAAACGCTACCCCTCTTGCCGTCGGGCAAAATCGACCGCAAGGCACTTGCCGAATTCGCCCGAAACCCGGATGGCAAACAGCCTGTTGCGTCCAAAGCATCGCCCCCTGCATCCAGCAAACCCGATCAGGCGCGCATCCATCAACTGGCCGGTAAAATTGCCAGAATCTGGATGGACCTGATCGAAACAGACGAAATTGAATTTGACACCAACCTGTTTGAAGCTGGTGCCCATTCATTGCTGGTACCGCGCGCCCAGTTTGCCCTGTCAAAACTCGCCGGGCGCAACATTGCATCGGTGGAAATATTCCAGCACCCGACCATCAATTCCTTCGCACGTCACCTTTGTGCGGATGATCAACATGCCCCCGAAACCGCACAAGCCGAACCGGTAAAGCCCCAACGCAATGTGTCTGAAAATCACGACATTGCGATTATTGGCATGGCGATGCGCCTGCCCGGCGCGAATGACCGCGACGCATTCTGGTCGATGCTTGAAAACGGTATCGATCAGATAAAGGACGTCGATATTTCCCGCCTGCGCGCAATGGGCGGCGATCCGTCGGCGCTCGAAGACGCCGATTTCATCGCCCGCCATGGGATTCTTGACGATCTCGATATGTTCGATCCCGCACCGTTTGCCATGACCGCGGGCGAAACAATCGAAACCGATCCGCAACAACGCCTGCTGCTTGAAGTCGCCCTTAGCGCTCTGGAAGACGGATCTTGCGATCCGGCGCGTGACGGCCCGGTCGGTGCCTATGTCGGCGTCGGTTTCCCGACCTATCTGGTCGACAGCCTGCGTGATCGCCTGCGCGACCGCCCCGATGCGATCCGGTATGGCATGACACTCGGCAATGACAAGGATTTTGCTGCAACACGGCTTGCCTACAAGCTGAACCTGACTGGCCCCGCCATCGCATCCTCGACCGCCTGTTCGACCGGGCTTGTCAATCTTGCCCTGGCCGTCAATGCCTTGCGATCCGGTCAATGCCGCGTCGCCCTTGCCGGTGGGGCGGCCCTTGGGCTTAGCCCGGCTGGCGGATATTATTTCACGCAGGGCGGCATTGGATCAAGAAGCGGCGTTTGCCGCCCGTTTGACAGCAAGGCAGACGGCGTTGTCGGCGGCAGCGGTGCGGTCATTATTCTTCTGAAACGTCTTGATGATGCCATTGCCGACAAGGACACCATCCATGCGGTCATCAAAGGCATCGGCATCAACAATGACGGTTCAGCAAAGGCCGCCTTTACCGCGCCTTCTGTCGATGGTCAGGCAAAGGCCATCCAGACGGCCTTTGCCGATGCCCAGATCGATCCCTCGACCATCCGCTTTGTCGAAGGCCATGGCACCGCAACCGCGCTTGGCGACCCGATAGAGATCGCCGCACTGAACAAGGTTTATGCAAAAGCCGATACAACGCCAACGCATCCAAAGTGGCTTGGCTCGGTCAAGGGCAATATTGGCCATCTGGACAGTGCCGCCGGAATGGCCGGGCTGATCAAGGCCGTATTGGCAATCCGCCATCGGGTATTTCCGCCGACCTGCCATTTCAATCAACCGAATGAAAACCTTGGTCTGGATCAGGGACCATTTCAAATAAACAACACTGCTCAACCATTATCGAATAATGATGATGAACCGCTGCGCGCTGGCATCAGCAGCTTCGGGGTTGGCGGCACCAATGCGCATGTGATTATCGAAGAAGCCCCCCGTTTCGATCAACCGGCATCACGCCAGACACAAAACGATATTCCCCATATCCTGCCCTTCTCGGCAGCAAGCGAACCCGCCTTGCAAAAACTTCTGGAAAACACCGCAAGCTGGCTTGACCGCAACGGATCAGACATTGCGATATCCGATGTAGCAAACAGCCTGTCACGGCGTCACGCCTATCGTTTCAGGGCCGCCATCGTTGCCACGAACATCAAGGCTGCGATTTCAGCCCTGACCCATCCGAAATCGACCGCCCGCCATCAGGCCGTTGCCCAACGCAATATCCCTCCCATCGCCTTCCTGTTCCCCGGTCAGGGATCGCAACGACCGGGCATGGCCAAAGGCCTTTATGAAGTGGATCAAATATCAGCAAAGATGATCCGCGATGCCTGCAAGCATGTGGCACAGACGGGCGGCCCCGATGATCTTTTTGAATTGCTGACCGTTCCCGATGAAAGCCCGGCAACATCAAGCCGCATGGCACGCACCGAAATCGCCCAGCCCGCTCTGTTCATTTATGAATATGCGCTGGCAAACTGGCTGATCGAGAACGGCATTTTGCCCGCAGCACTGACCGGGCACAGCATTGGCGAATATGTCGCGGCCTGCATTGGCGGGGTCATGTCCTTTGAAGATGCGCTTCGCCTTGTGGTGATGCGCGGTCGCCTGATGGGGCAGACCGAACCGGGATCAATGTTTGCCCTGTCCATGACCGAGGCCGAAGTCGGTGATCTTCTGTCGGCCTTTGGCCCCGATCTGTCGATGGCTGCAATCAACGGCCCGCGTCAATGCGTGGTGGCGGGCAGCACCGAATGCATTGATGCGCTTGAAGAATACATCAAATCACAGGGTAAATCCGGTCGTCGGCTTGTGGTCTCCCATGCCTTCCATTCACGGATGATGGAACCGGTTCTGAATGAATTCCGCCATGTCGTCGCCAAAATACGGTTGAACGCGCCAACCCTTCCGATCCAGTCCAACCTGACTGGCAACTGGCTGACACCCGAAGACGCCACCAATCCCGATTACTGGGTTCAACATCTGCGCAATGCGGTGCGCTTTGCCGATAACATCAAGGGACTTCTGGCCGAAATGCCCGAAACGATCATGGTCGAATGCGGCTTTGGCAACACGGCAAGCCGCCTTGCCATTGTCAATGGCACAGCGACCGGCAACAGCATTGCCCTGCAACCTGCCCCCGGCCCCGATGCCGCCCGAAAAACGGATGCCGCAATCACCGGGTCAAACGCACTGGCCGATGCGATTGCCCGGCTTTGGGTTATGGGAACATCGCCCGATTGGGACAGGGTCAACCAAACCCGTGATGCCCATCGCATTCCGTTGCCGACCTACGCCTTTGACCGACGCCGCTTCTGGCCGGAGAAGGCAACCACCGTGAACGCCGATCCCAAATCTATCGCCGTTGCCGCTGCCCCGGTGGAGGCCACATTGCCCCCGGCACGAAACCCGGCACAAAATACGTCCGATGCCCAAACCGAAACACAAGCGCAATCCGCCATTCTTGCCGTCTGGCGCGATATGTTTGGCGATCCGGCAATCGGCCCCGATGATGATTTCTTTGAACTTGGCGGGGACTCCTTATTCGCCGTACGGATCGCAACACGGCTTTCCGAAGTCCTGACTGCCGAAATTCCCGCCGCCGTAATGTTCGAAGGCCGCACCGTTTCAGGTGTTGCCAACCTGCTTGCATCCTTTGAGACAAACAGCCCGCCGACCAATGCCCGATCCGCGCCAACAGCAACGGCAACAGCAAAACCGGCCACAACAGCCCCCCGCCCGTCACGTGAACAGGGAGTTCTGTGATGAATACCGATCAGCTGTCACGCCGCACACAAACCGCGCGCAACCTGCTCGACAAACTCCGTCAGCGCGACATTGTGCTAAGCCTGCATGCCAACGGGCACGATCTTTGTTTTGATGCACCGACCGGTGCATTTGATGATGCCCTGAAATCCGAAACCCGTGACCTGAAGGCCGAAATCCTCAGCTTGCTGCGTGAACCTTCCGATGCCGAAAGTCATAACACCAAAGCAGGTCCGATCCTCAAATCCTTCCCGGCCCATCCCGCCATCGAAGGCCAATGGATTGCAAGACGTGACCAACCGGCAAGTGCCAATTACCATATCGTTACAGGCATCACCCTTCCCAAAGGAACCGGTTTCAATGCGGTCCGCGATGCGATTGCCGCCATCGTCAAACGCCATGATGCCCTCCGGTCCACCTTTGTCGAACAGGACGGGCAGCTGATCCAGCGCGTGCATGCCGATATGCCGGTCACTGTGCGCAAAATCGACACCACCCGAGAAATCCGCCATGATCTTTTTGATCTCGCAACGGGTCCTCTGGCCCGGTTTGGCTATATCGAACATGACGACGGAAAAGCCCCGCAACTGGCCATGGCAATCGATCATCTGTGCTTTGATGGCCAATCGATCATGTTGCTGCAAAAAGAGCTTCTTGCCATCCTTGCCGGAAACACGCCCGGAAACATCCCTGATATCGAAAAACTTGTGCGCAATGCACATCGCAATCTGGATCGGGAACGCGGCGAAATCGCGCGGAAATTCTGGTCGGCACGAACCGATAAACTGTTATCTGCCGGGCTGCCTGACGACCCGGCAGCAGAACGGAATGGCGGCGGCAAACGCCTTCTGATCAAACTGACCGGCAAAGACGCCGAGGCTTTCGCAAAGCTTTCCAGCCATACCCGCAAAACGACCCAGACCACCCTCTGGGCCGCCCTGACCATCGCTGTGATCGCGCGGCACAAGGAAAACGCCACAGCCGTCATTGGGCTGCCTTTTGCCGGTCGCAGGGACAAGGAAACCATGCAGTCGATGGGCTGCTTTGTGAATGTCCTGCCCGTCGCGATCAAACCGGATATGGCAGATAATCTTGATGCCCTGACCAGACAGGTCGGGCACGAAGTTCTTTCCATGCTTGACGTGCAGGATTACCCCCTGTCGCGCCTGATGCATGATCTGACACAGGCGGCACAGGGCCCGACCGGCCTGCCATTCGATGCCGTCCATGTGATGGAATCCAGCGACAGCCCCTTCGTGATCGAAGATCTCGACTTCGGGGCGGGCAAATTCCCCCTGATGGTCGGCATGATGAAAAACGGTCCGGAAACATCTCTGGCTGTCGAATATCAAAGCCACGTCTTTGGCGAAGAATGGGTCGAACGTTTTGCCAAACGTTTCCTGACCTTTGCGCGTGCGCTTGCCAAAAACCCGGAAATGCCGCTTGGTCTTGTTGATCTGCTACCTGAAGACGAACATGATCACCTGACCGTAGCACTTAACGATACCGCATCGGATTACCCGCGCGACTGCGGCCTTGGCGAATTGCTCGCCCGTCAGGTCACCAACCCGGCCAACGCGGATAAAATTGCCCTGCAGGATCGCGACCGAAAAATCACCTATCGCACGTTGGGGCAACACGTTTCCGCCATTTCTGCCGGTCTTGATGCCCTTGATGTTGCCCCCGGGTCGATTGTCGCCCTTGCCGCGGATCGTACTCTTGATGCGATTATCACCCTTCTTGGTATCGCATGGCATGGTGCGGCCTATCTGCCGATTGACAAATCTCTGCCTGCCGATGCCATTGCCGCCCTGATGGCAGAATGCGGTGCCCGTACTTTGCTGTGTGACAACGCCGAATTTGAACGCCTGTCGGGGCTGTCTGATCGCGTTCGTATTGCGCAAATGCCCGACGCCAACGCAACATCGGATGCGACCTTCGCCAAACGTACCGGCGATGATCTGGCCTATGTCATGTTCACGTCCGGCTCCACCGGTGCGCCCAAGGGGGTGCTGATCCCCAACCGGGCTGTTGCACGACTGGTGTTGAACAATCGGGCGCTTGCGTTTGATGAAACCGATGTGATGGCACAGGCCGCATCACTTGGCTTTGATGCCGCAACCCTTGAAATCTGGGCACCGCTTCTGAATGGCGGCAAACTGGTTCTGATCGATAACGAAACCCTGTTTGATCCAACCGCCCTTCGCAATGCCCTTAAAGGTGGCGGTGTGACCACCATGTGGCTGACCGCAAGCCTGTTTAACCGTATCGCCGATGACGCGCCAGGTTGCTTTTCCCCGCTCAAACGACTGCTTTCCGGGGGGGAGGCACTAAGCCCCCCTCACCTGCAAAAAGTCATGGCCGCCTGCCCGGACCTTACCCTGATCAACGGCTATGGCCCGACGGAAAACACGACCTTTACCTGTATCCATCCGATCACGCCACATGACGTAAATTCGGCCACCATCCCGATTGGCCGGCCGATTGGCAATACGCGCACCTATATTCTTGATACTGGCGGGCAACCGGTTCCGACCGGGATCTGGGGTGAACTTTACGCCGCGGGCGACGGGCTGGCGCTGGGATATTCCGGCGCGCCCGAACGCACCGCCAAGGCATTCGTCACGTTCGATCATTTACCCGAAACCCGCCTTTACAAAACCGGCGACCGCGCGCGTTGGCGCTCAGATGGTGTGATTGAATTTGGCGGCCGTGGTGACGGGCAGGTCAAAATTCGCGGACACCGGATTGAAACCGCCGCCATTGAAAAACGACTGAGCCAGATTGACGGCATCCGCAATGCCTGCGTGATGCCGGTTGGCGTCGGTGCCGATGCCTTCCTTGGTGCGGCCGTCGCCGCCGATCAGGATAACAGCAATGTCTGGATGCAGATCCTTGGCCGCAATCTGCCCGATTACATGATCCCCGAACGGTTTGTGGTGCTGGATCATCTGCCGGTCAATGTGAATGGCAAAGTAGATCACAAACAGCTCCTTGGTGCCCTGGCCAATACGGCACCGCTTGCTCCCCAAACCGGCAACGCCGCCACCAGCAACGAACTGGAACAGATCGTTGCCGAACAATTCAGGGCCCTGTTTGGCAACAGGGACATTACCGCATCGTCGGATTTCTTTGCCTTGGGCGGGCACAGCCTTGTCGCCATGCGCCTTGCCGGATTGCTCGAAAAATCCACCGGCGTCCGCCCGAAACTTCAGGATATCTTTGTCGCCCGAACAGTCGGCGGGATCGCAACCCTGCTTGCCAACCATAAACAGAATGGCAAACAATTCCTGATTCCAAAGGCAGATGGCCCGAAATTCCCGCTTTCAAGCGGACAGGCCCGCCTTTGGGTTCTGCAACGCATGCAGCCCGACATGGCGGTCTATTCCGTCCCGGCCGCGTTTGAAATCAATGGCCCGATTGATGCCGATGCCTTGCAGACCGCCCTTCATAAACTTGAAGAACGGCAACATGCGCTGCGCCTGCGTTTCAAATCCGATCCCCATCATCCTGATGGCGTCAGCCAGTATCTGGCACCGGTCGGTTCATTGAAACTTGGTCGCCATCAAATGGACGAAGGTCCCGCCCGCCTGTTCATCGCACGCGAAACTGTCCGTCCGTTCGACCTTGAAAACAAACCATTGGCACGGGCCGATCTGATCACACTTGCCCCCGACCGTCACTGGATGCTGGTTTCCCTGCATCATGCGATTTGTGATGGCTGGTCGATGCCGACATTACTACGCGATCTTGCCGCCCTTTATGCCGCCGAAACCGGCAGCCCCGCCGCGCCCTTGCCGGAGCTCGACCGGCATTACGAGGATTTTGCAAGCTGGCAACATGGCTATTTAAGCTCAACCGGCGGCAAGGATCTATTGGCCCGCTGGCAAGAACGGCTGTTGCCCCTGCCTGAACCGCTGGCCTTGCCAACGGATCGCCGCCGGCCTAAGGCACGGCGTTTTGCTGGTGATTTCCATGAAATTGCCTTTGGCGAACAAACCGCGCGTCTGATCAATGATGCGGCGGATCGGCATGGCACAACCGCCTTTTCCATTCTGACCGCTTTGGTCCAAATCCTGATGTACCGCCAATGCGGGCAGACCGATATCCCGCTTGGCATGCTGGTGGCGGGCCGTGAACAGACCGCCCTTGATGATGTGGTCGGCTTCTTTGTCAACACCGTTGTCCTGCGTCAGAATGTCGATCCGAACGCCGGATTTGACGATCATCTGGCCCAAACCGGCAAAACCATCATCGATGCCCTGTCCGATCAGGCCGCCCCGTTCGAGGATGTTGTGGCCGCCGTCAATGCGCCACGCGATCCTGCGCGCAATCCGCTATTTGATGTTCTGGTCGCATGGCAGGACAGCATCCCCAACCTTGGAAAACTCGGCGATGCCGAACTCTCGCTGCTGAAAACAGAATTCCCGTTCTCGAAATTCGATCTTGCATTCTATTTCAGCAAACAGAACGACGCCCTGCTGTGTCAGATCGAATTTGATACCGACCTGTTTGACAAATCCACCATTCAGGCGATTTTCAACCGGCTTGAAATCCTTGCTGCTGCTTCCCTGTCCACATCATCAAGCGCCAAAATCGCCGAATTGCCGATTTTGCCGGCCGACGAACGCGCCCGGATCGATCAATTCAATGCCACCGATCTTGACCTTGCGATTGAACGCAGCATTTCCGAACCGTTCACCGATCAGGTCCGCGCCACGCCAAACGCACCGGCGGTTATCGGAACATCTGCAACGCTAAGTTATGAACAATTCGCCCGTCGTGCGTCCGGGATTGCCGCAAAACTGCGTGCGACATCGGTCGGTCCGGGTGATGTCATCGGCGTTGCCGTGCGACGCTCAATCGATATGCTGGCCGCCATTCACGGGATTCTTCTATGCGGTGCGGCATATAGCCCCCTTGACCCCGATCATCCCGAACAGCGCCGCACGGATATGCTTGATGATCTTGGCTATCCGCGCGTCATCACCACCGCCGATCTGGCCGATCTGTTTGACGCAGATAAAGTCCTGATCATCGATGGCAGCGAAGATGCCGATATCCCTGATGCAATCAACGCTCCCGATGACCTTGCCTATGTGCTGTTCACATCCGGCTCGACCGGTCGTCCAAAGGGTGTCGAAATCGCCCATCGGGGTGTTCTGAACCGTATCCTCTGGATGCAGGACGCCTTCCCGATTGGCCCCGAAGACGTCATTTTGCAAAAAACCCCGATCACATTCGATGTGTCGGTCTGGGAACTATTCTGGTGGTCATGGACGGGCGCGCGCGTTGTTCTGCCTGATCCGGGTGTTGAACGCGATCCGCAACAACTTGCCCAGGCCATTCGCGATCATGGCGTCACCACCATGCATTTCGTGCCTTCGATGCTGGCAAGTTTCCTGTTCTCGGTCGAACACGGGCTGGTCGACATCGAACATCTTGGCAGCCTCAAACGCGTTTTCGCCAGTGGCGAGGCGCTCGACCCGGCACTGGTAAAGCGCTTCAACGATCTGCTGTTTGATCGCTTCGGAACCGAACTGCATAACCTTTACGGCCCGACCGAGGCGACGGTGGATGTCACCTGGCATGCCTGCTCGCCGCTTGAAAATCCCGATATCGTTCCGATTGGCAAACCGATTGCCAACACCACCATTCGCATCCTTGATGACAGGCTTGGCGACATGCCGATTGGCATTGCGGGTGAAATCGTGCTGGGTGGGCCGCAAATCGCGCGCGGTTATCGCAACCGCCCGGAACTGACCGCCGAAAAATTCCCCGACGATCCCCACAATCCGGGCCATAAACTGTATCGCACCGGCGATCTGGGGCGTTTCCTTGCCGACGGATCGGTCGAATATCTTGGCCGGATCGATCATCAGGTCAAAATTCGCGGCTTCCGTATCGAATGCGGCGAAGTCGAAACCACGATTGAAAGCCACGATCTGGTTGAACGCGCCTTGGTCAAGGCGGTGCGGGTTGGCGACCTTGATGAATTGCATGCGTTTGTGCTGGGCGATGGCGACCTGACCATTGGTGTCCTGCGCGATAATCTGCGCACCCGCCTGCCCGAATATATGATCCCGGCGCGTTTCTTTGCCCTTGATCATCTCCCGCTTACCAGCAGCGGCAAGGTCGACCGAAAGGCCCTTTCGGGCACACCGATGGTCGGTTCACCCAAAACCGCCAGCCGGAAATCAAAACCGGCTATCGCGGTAAAGCCCGACGCCGAAAATGACGCCGAAAATCATGATCTGGCAAATCTGGAACGCGTTCTGAAACGATTGTGGCAGGAAATCCTGCCCGGTGTGATGGCGGATCGCGAAGACGGTTTCTTTGATGTCGGCGGCAATTCGCTTTTGCTGCTGCGTCTGCATGAAAAAATCAATGCCCGCTGGCCCGGCAAGGTCAGCATTGCCGATCTGTTCGCCAGTGCCACCATCGCCCGTCAGGCTGAACTTCTGGCCGGGCTGGATCTGGCAACAGACGATCTTGCGTCGGCGCAGGGTGCCCGGCTTGCCACCGACGAACCGATTGCGGTGATCGGTATCGGACTTCAGCTTGCCGGGGCGGACGATATCGAAACATTCTGGGCCGATGTTGCTCGCGGGGCGGATCGCGTCCGTCCGCTTCCGCCCGAACGCGATCATGAAACCCGCGACATGATGGCCGCCATTGGCCGTTCGGTTCCGGCCCGCTTCCGCGAAGCCGCCTATCTTGACCGCATCTTTGATTTCGATCCGGGCCGTTTCCGCATGGCACCCGCGGATGCGGCCCTGATTGACCCGGAACAACGCCTGTTTATCGAAACCGCCCTGATGGCGATGGAAAATGCCGGTTATGGCGGGCAGGCCCTGCGCGGTAAAAAGGTCGGCATTTTTGCCGGTGGCGGGGCAAACCCGGCATGGCGCGTTGCCATGGAACATGTCGCACGTGACAAGGCCGAACAGGTCTTTGCCCTTAACGTGCCGTCAAACATGGTCACACGCCTGTCCTTCCTAAAGGACTGGCACGGCCCGGCAAGTATCGTCGATACCGCCTGCTCGTCATCGCTGGTCGCTGTCCATCAGGCCTGCCAGAATTTGCGCAGCGGCACATGCACCATCGCCCTTGCCGGTGGCGCAAAACTGATCCCCTGCCCGCCCGATGCGGACGGCGGCTTTACGATTGATTCTTCCACCGCCCGCACCCGCGCCTTTGACGACAGCGCCGATGGTACCGGCATGGGCGAAGGCAGCGTTGTCTTTGTCCTCAAACCGCTTGGCAACGCCATCGCCGATGGTGATCCCGTCCATGCCATCATCCGCGGCAGTGCCGTCAATCAGGATGGCGCCTCAAGCGGCGCGGCCGCCCCCAACCCGGCCATGCAGGCCGATGTCATCAGGCAGGCCGCGCAAACGGCGGACATCGAACTGGGTTCCATATCCTATATCGAAGCCCACGGTACCGGCACCTCGCTTGGCGATCCGATTGAAATCGATGGCCTGACCCGTGCCTTTGCCGGAAGCACGGATGAACATGGCTTTGCCCTGATCGGCTCGGCCAAAGGGAATTATGGCCATCTTGATGGGGCGGCGGGTGCGCTTGGTCTTGCGCGCGCCATCATGGCACTCCGCTTTGATCAGGCCCCGCCACAACCCTTCTTTGAAACCCCTAACAGCCGGATTGATTTCGCCCGGGCCCCGGTGCGCCCGACCAATCGCCTTGAACCCTTGGCAGATCGCGGTGCGCCCAAACGCGCCGGTGTCAGCTCCTTCGGGCTAAGCGGCATCAACGCCCATGTGATCCTTGAAGCCGCCCCGAAACGCAGCGCAAATCCACAGGATGAAACACAGGATGAAGCCGCGCGAAACGGGACCTTCATCCTTGCGCTGTCTGCTGCCAACGAGGCGGCATTAGCCGACTATGCCGCCAAACTGCATCGCGACATCGCCAAGGACTCCACCCTTGATGTCTGTGACATCTGCCACACGCTTGCCACAGGGCGCGATCAGCTAAAGCATCGCTTCGCCGTTGCGGTGTCGGATCGCGACAGCGTTCTTAACGCTCTTGCCGGGTTGATCGCGGGTGACACGACACATTGCGCGGCCCCCAAACCTGCCACTGGGGCATCATCGGTTTCTGCGGTTTCGACCAATCCTGCCGATGCAACCGCCAACGCTCGTGAATGGCTGGCCGGTGCGAACCTGATCTGGCCCGACGTCATACGCGCGCGCCGCGTGTCCCTTCCCCATGCACCTTTTGCGAAAATCGTTTGCAAACCGGTCTTTGGCGACACCCGGGCCCCTGATACCACCATCATGACCGGCCCGGTCGAAACCGAAAGGGGCCGCTGCTTTGCCATTCCGGTCGCCTCCCCGTCCTTCTGGCCGACAAATGAACATCACCTGAACGGACAACCGACACTGGTCGGCATGGCCGTTCCCGCCATGATCGCAACAGCGGCCCGAAACGGGACAGGCGACCAAACCGTTCATATTTCCGACCTTAAATGGCAAAAGGCCCTTCTTCCCAATGCCCTGCCCGATGGTACGGCAACGCTGCTGCTTGGAAATGACGGTCATGTAGAACTGGGTGGCCGTCTGAAAAACGGCAAATGGTCAGTCTTTGCCACCGCGCGCTGGGCCAATGACGCGCTGGAAAAGAACCGGACAGACAATTCGCCGTCGCTTGATCATGTACGGGCAAAATGCACCTTGCAGGCCCATGTTCTGCCCCATGCCCCCCAGATCGGCCCGATTTCGATCAGCGACCGCTGGGATTGCCGGATGTCCATGCATTACAGCGCGGACGAAACCACGGCGATCACGCATCTGAAACTGAAACCGCAATATCATGCCGACCTGCGCGACTGGATCATTCATCCGGCCATGGCCGATATTGCATGCAGCATGATTCTGACGACCGAGGATAATGGCTCTCTCCCCGTCGGCATTGACGAAATCACGCTGCACGCCCCGTTTAGCGGCGATATCATTGTATGTGCCGAACGTCGTCACCCGGGCCAGGCCGACTTCACCTTCTTTGATGCCGACAGCCACAAACTGCTTCTGACCATACGCGGCATTCGTTTCTCGGGGGATGTTAACGGCAAAGCCGCATCCGCCATACCGGAACTGCTCGAAATTGACTGGTTGCCGGGCACGGTTGAAATGCAACCGGTTCCCGAAAACACCATCATGATTGCCGATGGCGATTTCTGGCCGATCCCGCCTGCATGTCAACGCGTCCATCCCGATATGCTCGGCAAGGATATGCTGGCAAAGGCACAAAACGTCATTCTGGCGTTGCAGCCGGGCGAAGACATCGCCCTTCGCACCGCCCGATGCCTGCGCGATATCCTGCGCTCGATGCGCGGACGGATGCGGCTTGTCGTTGCCGGAAGCGGTGCCTATCAGATCGACCGCGATACCGTTCCGGCCTCCCCGGATCAAAGTGCCGCTGCCGGTGTTGCCATCGCGGTGGCCGCCGAAGAACCGCGTCTTGCCCTTTCCTTTACTGATATCTCACCGGCTGATTTCATCGCGCATGTCGGTGGTGAACTGGCAGCCGATCCTGGCCGCGATCCGGTTTCGGTTTATCGCAATCAGGTCCGTTATCGCCGCAAACTGCGCCCGATTTCAGGGCACGATAACCTGCCGCAACCCAACTGGCCCGATCATGGCGTCTGTGTCGTGACCGGCGGCACCGGTGGCTTTGCCATGGCCCTTGCCGAAGAAATGGCTTTGGGCGGCAAAATCACGCTTGCCCTTCTTGCCCGTCGCGGTGAAGACGGTCTTGATGCCATTGCGCAGTCTAAACTGGCCGACCTGCGCGCCAAGGGTATTAAAGTATCAATCCACACCTGCGACGTTGCCGATAAAAACGCCCTGTCCGATACCCTTGCCACGATCCGAAATAGTCTTGGCCCGATCACCGCCATCGCGCACGCCGCCGGGCTTGCCGATGGCGGGTTCCTTGCCGTGCGCGACATGGATGCGTTCGACGCCATCATGGCCGCCAAGATCAAGGGGGCCCGTCATCTTGACGCCCTGACCCTAAACGACCCCGTGCAGGCCTTTGTCATGTTCGGCAGCCTGACGGCCATCGTCGGTGTACCCGGTCAGGCCGCCTATAGTGCGGCCAACGCCTTCCTTGACGGTTTTGCCCGTTACCGCAGGTCACAGGGCCGCCCGGCACTAACCATCGACTGGTGTGCCCTTGCCGATCAGGGCATGGCGGCGCGCCACAATGTACCGCTTCAGGACGGGGCCGCCATCACCCCGCAACAGGCCCCGGTCTTCTGGCGCGATGCCATGTGCAGCACCGCTGCACAGCTTGTCGTGCTTGATCCGGCTCTTGCCGGTGAAACAGCCGCACAACCGGAAAAACCCGTGACCACACCGGCATCTGTATCCGTCACGGCACCGGATATCTCGCAAAAGATCGCGGCCATCTGGGCCGAAACACTCGGCTATGATGCCATCGCACCGGATGATGATTTCTTTGCCCTTGGCGGCGATTCCATTACCGGCATGCAGATCGTTGATCGCATCAATGCCGAACTGAACCTGTCGCTGGCGATTTCGGACCTGTTTGCCGCACCGACGGTATCCGATCTGACGGCCCAATTCGCCCCGTCACCGGCGGGCGATGTCAACATAACTGAAATATCCGATCATCGTGACGCGATATCGGACGAAAAGGCCACTCCAGCGGAAAAAATTGCAAAAATCTGGGCTGAAATCCTTGGTTATGACACCATCGACCCGGACGAGGATTTCTATGCCCTGGGCGGCGATTCCATCACCGGCATGCAGATCGTTGATCGCATGAATGTCGAACTTGCCTGCAATATCGGTCTTGCCGATCTGTTTGAAACCCCGGCGATCACCGCCCTGGCCGCAAAAATATCACCATCCGTTGAAACGGCGGAACTTCCCCAGTCATCGGCAAATCCCCCAGCCGAAGAAACATCTCTGCCATCGGCATCAAAACCCGTAAAGGCAGCAACAGAAACCGGGATCGAAACCGATCCGCGCCGCGCGCCTGAAATGGAATTCTATCCGCTGGCCCCCGAACAGGTTTCCGTGCTGCATGCCGAACATAGCGGCAATATGGGTACGGCCTTCAACCTGCCGCATGCCTTCATGCTTGATGACAGTATCGATCTTGATCGCCTGCGCGATGCCATCTCCCGCCTGACGGAACGCCACGAAATCCTGCGCACCCGGTTGATTGCCGATGGCGATGACTGGGCGATGAAAATTCTGCCACTTCATGACGCCCTGCCCGATCTGACGCCAATTGAACTTGATGCTTCGCTATCGCTTGAAGATGTCGGCGCGGACCTTGTCATGCCGTTCGATCTGGCAACGGAAATCCCCGCGCGCTGGCGTCTGATCTGCGCTACCAACGGTCAAAAGGCACTGTTCTTTGATATCCATCACACGGTTTGCGATGGCTTTACCATTGAAATGCTGCTGGGGGATTTGCTAGCCCTTTATCGTGGGCAGGTCTTGGGCCCACTCCCTTATCAGCTTCGCGATTACGCGTATTGGAGCCAGCAACCCGAAAGCCTCAAGCGGCTTGAAACGGCACGTGATTACTGGCTTTCCCTCTATCAGGGGCCGCTTCCGAAACTGGATATGCCGTCTGATCGCAGACGCCCGGCCTTCCACAGCTTCAGGGGCGAAATCGTCGCGTTTGATATTGATCCGGCCTTGCTGAAATCGGCACGGAAATTCGCATCAGATCAACGCGTCACCATGTTCTCGCTCATGATGGCGACGTGGTTTGCCGTGCTTGGCAGGATCACCGCAACCGACGATCTGGTGATCAGCGTCCCGGTCAACCAGCGCGACGGGACGGGTTTCCGCAATGTGCCGGGCATGATGGTATCGCTTTTGCCGCTTCGCATGCAGATTGCTAAAGATGAAACCTTCGCATCCCTACTGCACAAGGTGCAAAACCACCATATCGATGCGCTACGCCACCGGGCCTATTTCCTTGATCTGCTGCTCGATGATCTCTCGCCACCTGCCACCCCCGAACGCACCCTGCTGTCCGAAATATCCCTGTCTTACATGAACTATGCGCAGGGCGATTACGGACCGGATGATCAGGCCAAAGCCATGCTCCCCATCGGCCTTGGCCGGCAGCAATGCAAAAACGATCTGGCGATCTTTGTCCGTGATCTGCCCGAACGAATGTCCATCTCGTTTGACTATTATGCCGATATGTTCGATCAGGCGCGCATGGTCGAACTCGGTCACATCTTCACAAAAACCCTGCAAAAACTGGTTCCGACGGAAACTACCGCGAAAACCATACCGATTGCCGATCTTGATCTTCTGCCCGATGATCAGAAAACAAATATCGAAATCTGGGAACAGGGTCCGCAACCGGAAACCAGCCTTGATGCGGACGCGAATGCCGGGATCTTTGCGATATTCGCCAATCAGGCCTCCGTCATCCCCGATGCCCCTGCCATCCGCGATAACAACGGCACATCGACCTTTGGGGAACTGCATGCCGATGCGCGCGCCATTGCCCACCGCCTGCAAACCGCCGGGGTCAAACCGGGCGATCTGGTTGCGATGCATATTGAACGCGGTCGTCCGGCCATTGCGGCAATTCTTGGGATTACCGCCATCGGCGCGGGATATGTCCCGCTTGATCCGGCTTATCCGGCGGCGCGCAATCAATTCATCCTGTCAGACAGCCGCGCCAAACTGGTTCTGGTCGATGACATCGGATATGACGCGCTTGATGCCCTGTCCGAAACCGGCGGTCCATCCCCACAACGGATCAATATCGCTGGCATTGCCCCGGCACCGGCGGCCTTCACCCTGCCCGAATTGACCAACCCGGACAGTTTGCCTGCCTATATCATGTATACCTCCGGCTCGACCGGAACGCCCAAGGGGGTTCTGATCGAACAGGGGGCCGTGCATCGGCTGGCATTTGGGGCGGATTACGCCAAAATCGTCGCTGGTGATGTGGTGGCACAGGCGGGGCCGCTGGCATTTGATGCCTCGACCTTTGAAATATGGGCGACCTTGCTGCGTGGGGCGGAAATCGCCGTAATTGACCGTAATGACCTGCTTGATCCGGCCAGATTCGGCGATGCTCTGTCGCAATTTGGTGTCACGAAAATGTTCATGAGTGTCGGCCTGTTCAACCGTCAGGTCGATCATGATCCCCGCACCCTTGCCGGACTGGATATCCTGATGATCGGCGGGGATGCCATCAGCAAACAGCATGTCAGAACCTTTATCGCCACCTGCCCGCACGTCACGGTTCTGAACTGTTATGGCCCGACCGAAAGCACCACCTTCGCCGTTGTCGGCCAGATCACCGAAAATGATCTGTCGGGCGATACCGACGCCACCATCATCGGCAAACCGATCCCCTTCACCAAAACCCTGATCCTTGATCAGAACGGTCAACGCGCGCCCGTCGGCGTCTGGGGCGAATTGATGATTGGCGGCTCACGGCTGGCGCGCGAATACTGGCAACGCCCCGACCTGACCCGCGAACGGTTCATCCCCGATCCCGATCAGCCGGGCCAACGGCTCTATCGCACCGGTGACCTTGCCCGCTGGACCCGCGATGGCCGGATCGAATTTGGCGGCCGCCATGACAATCAGATCAAATTGCGCGGTTTCCGCATCGAACTGGATGAAATCGAACAGCAGCTTCAATCCGCACCCGGCATCAAAAATGCCGTTGCCCTGTTTGATGCCACCGCGCCTGACGGCGGGGCAATCATCGGCTGTATTCAGACGACACAGGATCAGGATATCGATATCCCTGCCCTGATGACGTGGCTTGGCACACATCTGCCAGGCTACATGATCCCGGCGAAATGGCATATCGTCGATACCATCCCGATCACCGCCAATGGCAAGGTGGATCGCAAGGCCCTGCTCGAAACGGTGCGCACGCAATCAAGTGCGCTGGCCCTTGACGGCGGCACAGATACCCCGCCCGCCACCCCGGCCGAGGAACTGGTTGCCGATATCTTTACCGAGGTTTTCGAAAACCCCATCCGTAACCGCCACGCAAGCTTCACCCAGCTTGGCGGTCACAGTCTGATGGCAATCCGGATCGTAAACCGCATTGCGGACCGGACCGGCAAACGCATCAGCATGGCCGGCTTCTTTGCCGATCCAACGGTTGCGGGGCTGGCCCGCCATATCGAAAATGCCACCATTGATATCGCCGCCACCGGTAATGGCCAAATCCCGCGCGCCCCGGCAATGGAATATTACCCGGCCAGCCACGCGCAAAAACGGCTTTATCTGCTCTCAAAGATGGACGGCAACAGCGGTGCCTATGGCATGCTTTATGTCTTCCGCTGCACCGGTGATTTGCGGGCCGATATCCTGCAATCCGCCCTGACCCGTCTGGTGGACCGTCATGAAACATTGCGCACGGGCTTTGCCGAAAAGGACGGCACGATCACACAGAAAATCCACGCCACCACGCCGCCTGCCGTCGCGTTTGATGATCTTTCCGGTCATGGCGATCCGGCCCGCGAAGCCCTTCGCCTGACACGGCTTGAAGCCGCAACACCGGTCATCCTTGACCAGCCGCCCCTGATCCGCGGGCGTGTGATCAAGGTGGCGGCAAATGAATGCCTGATGATCCTGATGACCCATCATATTGTCGGCGATGGCTGGTCTTCGCGCATCCTGATCAATGAACTTGGCGCGCTTTATGACGCCGTTGTCCATGAACGGAACGCTGCCCTGCCGCAACTTCCGATCACGTATAAGGATTTCGCCCATTGGCAATCCAAACAGAACTGGGCCGATGCCGCCGATTACTGGCGGCAACAGCTTGCCAATGCCCCGGAACAGATCAATCTGCCAACGGATCGCCCTGTACCGGAAAAACAATCCTTCCGCGGCGCGCATGTGCATCTTGCCCTGCCCGATGATGTTTTATCGGGCCTGCATCGGCTTGCCAGCCTGAACAAAACAACCCTGTCATCGGTTGGTCTGTCGCTGTTTTCCGCCATGCTCTATCGCCTGACGCGCCAAACCGATATGGTCATCGGCATGGGCGTTGCCGGGCGCGAACGCATGGAAACCGAAGGCCTGATCGGCTTCTTCGTCAATGTCCTGCCGATCCGCATGCAGCTTGACGACGACACCGATCTTGGCGATCTGATCCGTACCACCCATATCAATATCGCCAATGCGCTGGACCGGCAGGATTTCCCGTTTGATGAACTGGTCCGCGCGGTTGCGCCAAAACGCAAATCCAACCGCCAGCCATTGGTCAATGTGGTGTTCGAATATCAGCGCTTCGAAGCCGTAAGCAACTTGGCACAAACCGACGGGACACAATCCGGCCTGCCGATGCTTGCCCCCGATGCCGACGGCATCCTGCCATCCAACATGGATGCCTTTGTCGATAACACGACGGCCAAACATGACATCATTCTGTTCCTGACCGAAGAAGCCGGTCAGGCACGCTTCACCCTTGAATATGATACCGATCTGTTCGATGCGGAAACCATGCAGCGCTGGTTGGCCTTCCTTGGCAAATTCGCCGCTGCCGCCGCACAAAATGCCCAAAGGGACGCATAATGAAAATCGCCGATTTCGATTTCGAAACCCTCGATACACCACCCGGGGCAGACAACCAACCCGATCACCAGCCATTGGCAACAACCGGCAGCATCACCGATCGGTTTGCGAAGATTGCCGCAGCTCATCCGCATCGCATCGCAACCCGCGATGAAACCGGCGAAATCAGCTATGCCGGACTGGACCGCCAAAGCAATCGTATCGCGCATTTCATTGCCGGACTTAACCTGCACGTCGGCTCGCTTGTCGGTGTGATGACCGGGCGCAACCGCCATTACATCGCAGCAACCCTTGGCGTCCTGAAAGCAGGCCTCGCCTTTGTGCCGCTTGATCCGAATGTGCCGCTGATCCGCCGCACCACACTGGTCCGCAATGCAGCGCTACCGCTGATCATATCCGAAGGCGCTCATATCGGCGATCTGCACCAGTTGCAGTGGCGCTGCAAAACCGTCAGCGATATTCTATGCCTTGACCATGACGATATCGATACCCTGACGGAAAATCACGGCTCCCTGATGTCGGTCGAACTGTGGGATCATCTGGCGGGTGACGATGCCGACAACATTCTGGCGGGTGGCTGGAAAAGTGCATTTACCGGTCAACCGATTGCGCAAAGTGCGATGGATGCCTTTGGCGCAAATGCCCGGAACAAGGTCGCCGGTCTGGTATCGCGCGATGCTCGCGTGCTTGAAATCGGCTGCGCATCCGGCTTCACCATGAAACACGTCGCTCCCGTGGTCGGCACCTATGTCGCGACAGATCTGTCGCGCCGCAACGTCGAACGGACCGAGGCCCTGGCGATCAATCTTGGCATGACCCATGTCATCGGTCGGCAGCTTGGCGCACATGATATCGATGTTTATGAACCGGGCTCGTTCGACCTGATCATCATGAACAGCGTCATCGAAAACTTCCCCGGCTACGGTTATCTGCGAACCGTCCTGGCAAAGGCAAAAACCCTGCTCGCCCCCGGCGGGGCCATTTATCTTGGCAATGTCTGGGATGCGGATCGCCGCGATGATTACCTTGCCGATCTGGCGCAGTTTGCCCGTGACACGGCGGGCAAAGGCTACAATACCCGTCTCGATTTCCTCGAAGACCTGTTTGTCCCTCAATGCTTCCTTGAAGACTGGGCACGCGAACAGGGCGGCTTTGCCGCCAAACGATCCGCAATCGATGCGGACGGGTTCGACCCGGCCCCCTACACATTCGATTTCGTCCTGACAACGGATGCGGCCCAACAGCCCACCCCGTCGCAAAAGCGCCGACACGATCTGGCCGCCCTGAATGCCGCAAGTGATGCGCACACTGCAAGCATCACCAACACAAACGATCTTGCCTATGTCCTGTTCACCAGCGGCACCACCGGCACGCCCAAAGGTGTTCAGATCGAACATGGCTCGGTTGTAAACCTGGCCCAGTCGGTTCTAGATACGCAGTTAAAACAGATCGGTGCCGATGATCCGGACCGCGTCCTGAACCTGACCTGTATCGCGCCTTTTGCCTTTGACGGCTCCATCGTTCAGATTTTCGCCGCCATCCTGAACGGGCATTGCCTGAACATCACCGGATCGGCTACGCGAAGCGACCCCGAAGCCCTGCATAACCTGATGGTTGCCAACGCCATTGATCAGCTTGACGCAACGCCAAGCCTGTTTTCCCTGCTGCTCGACTACTGGGAAGAAAACAGGCTTTCCTGCCCGGCAAGGATGGTGGTTCTGGGCGGCGAAGCCGTGTCCACCCGAATGGTCGAACGTTTCTTTGCCCTGCCCGGCCAGACAGACCGCAAACTGGTCAATGCCTATGGCCCGACAGAATGCTGCGTTTCATCGGCGCAATATGTGATGACCGCGCACAACCATAAACAGATTCTGCCGCCCCCCATCGGCAAGGCCATTCAGGGCGTTCATATTGAAATCTGCGACGATATGGGCCGTCCGTTACCCGATGGGGTTCCGGGCGAAATCCGCATTGGCGGTGCCGGTGTCGCGCGCGGCTATCTGAACGACCCGGCCCTGACCGCACAGAAATTTGTCACCGATCCCAACGGCAAACGGTTCTATCGCAGCGGCGATATGGGTCGACGGCGCAGTGACGGTGAAATCATTTTCCTTGGCCGTGAAGACGGTCAGATCAAGGTCCGCGGCAACCGCATCGAACTGGGCGAAGTCGAACATGCCCTGCTCGCCCATCCCCATATCCGCCGTGCGGCCGTGGTTGCCCATGACCGCCACCAGAACGGCAATGTTGTTCTGGTCGCCTATGTCGTCACCGATGACGATGCCCATGCTGATTTCGATGTCGCGGCATGCCGGGCAAAACTTGAACAGGCCCTGCCGAACTATATGGTGCCCAACCACCTGATCACGATGGATGACCTGCCGCTGACCGTAAATGGCAAGATCGATCTTTCACGCCTTCCCATCCCCGAAAATACCGATCATGCCACAAGCACCACCGCAAAGCCGCTTGGCAGCGACCATGAACGCACCGTTGCCCGCCTGATGGGCGAAGTCCTTGATTGCACTGTGGATGACGCCACCGCCGATTTCTTTGAACTCGGCGGTCACAGTGTTCTTGCGGTTCAGTTCCTGTCAAAAATCAACAAGGTTACCAACGTCAAAATCCCGCTCGGTGATCTGTTTACCTGTGCCTCGGTCGAAAAACTCGCCGCGCGCATTTCTGATCGAGAAAACGAAAGCGACGCCAAAAGCCCGATTGTCACCGTCAATGCATCGGGCACCAAACCACCGATGATCTGCTTCCATCCGGTCGGCGGCAATGTGCTGTGCTATCAAAACCTTGCCCGTGAATTCGGCCCCGATCAGCCGCTTTACATGGTCGAAGCCCAAGGCCTCGAAGAAGGCCAGAATTTGCAGCCAACGGTCGAGGAAATGGTGGCTGCCTACATGCCCGCCATCCGCGAAACCGTTCCCGACGGCCCGATCCATGTCATCGGCTGGAGCTTCGGCGGATTACTGGCGTTTGAGGCCGCCTTCCGCATGCAGCAGGCAGGGATCGATGTGCGCAATATCATCCTGCTTGATGCGATTGCCGTGCCCGATGCGGTCCGCGCCATCCTGCGTAAGGGCGAGGCAGAATATCTTGCCGATATCTTTGCCGAGCTCGGCCTTGTCACGGTTGACGAATTGCGTCCGTTAACGCCTGAGGAACGCATCGACCTGTTGCTCGAACGCGGTAAGAATTGCGACCTTCTGCCCGACGAGGCAGATCGCGGCACCATGCGCCGCCTGCTCGCCGTGTTCCAGAATAACGCACTCGCCGCCGTCCATTATGTCCCGCCAAAAATTGACGGAATTGATGTCCTGCTGCTGCGTCCGACAACCGGAACCCGCGCCGCACCCAGCATCGAAGGCGATCAATATAGCGGCTGGCAAAAGGTCGCGGGCGACAATCTGACCCTTGAATGGGTCAGCGGCACCCACGGATCGATGATGTTCGATCCTCATGTGATCGAAGTCGCCGAACGCATCCGCCTTCATATTGAAAAAAAGCTCTAACCCCAGAGCAGGCTTGAGAGCAGGCTTGCCGGATCGAACTCCGTTTGATCCGGCAATGTCAGGCCAAGCCACCCCTGCGCACCCGGCCAGATGAGGGTGCGATACTGGCCGAAATTGGCATATCGCACCTCAAAACAGGCCCCCTTGCGATCAATTGATGACGGCGCGTAAAGTCCAAGCGGCGTCATCATCCCCGTGGTAATGGTCTTGGCTAGGCTTTCGCGCGCCACCCAAAGCAGGCAGGCCGCCCCGTGGTCGTCAAGATCATGGGCGCGGATCATGTCCCGCACGTCGGGGGCGATCCCGTCAAGAATTGCGGGCACATCCGTGATCGTCGGCAGATCGACATCAATGCCCAACGGATGGGCACGATGAAAAACAAGGGCAACCGCAAACCGATCCGAATGCGACAGCGAAACCGACATGCCCTGCAAATCATCCCCGCCGCCAACAATTATCGGCTGATCAAACACCCCCGATCCGATTTCAATCGATTGCGGATCAATCCCCGGAAAATACGCGCTCAACGCCGCCTTCGCCGCCAACCGTCCATGAATAAAACTTTTCCGGCGGCGGTCATGCCGGAACCCCGCCAATCGGGTCTTTTCGGCGTCGTTCAACTGGCTTTCTGCCAGTGCGGTACACCTGGCATCGTCAAGCCCCTCCAGATCAATAACCGCCAACACCGCGCACAGGATATCGGACGGTGCAAATGTTCCTGTGCCTTTCGGGCGCTGGAACATAAGGCGATGGGTTGTGATCGGGGACATCCGGGTGGCCTTTTATGCATCATCAACAACAGACAAAAAAGAATGCCCAAAGCACGCTTTGGGCATTCTCGAAATATGGTCTGAAAACCCGACGATCAATCAGGCTTTGGCGGTTGTTGCACCCGCTGCCGGTTTGGCCGTGGTTTTGCCGCCTTTGACAAATTCGGACGCCTTGCGTTTGCCGTCTTCGAATTCGTCCTTGAAACGACCCTTCATTTCATCGGCATCGAAATCGTCAACCGTTCCGCCCTTGGCAAAGTGCCAGGCAAAAACACGCCCCAGCGCATAGGTGCAGGCACCGGCAAAGGTCGGCATTGCGACAACGCCAAAGATCGTGCCAACAACCGGAACCTTGCGAACCAGTGCCGCCGTTGCATAACCGACACCGGTCATCGGCAGGACCGTTGCAACCAGGGTCGAAATCGAACTCTTGATCGCGTTCTCAGAGAACGGAACACCGTAGATGTCGCAAAGCTTTGCAAGCATCCGCACCTGGATCGTGCTGCTGGTGGCCATTTCAAGGAACGGGATCGGGACAAGACCACCAACCGCAGCATAAACGCTATGACGATGGATGCAGTCACGGGACTGGGCACGAATTTCATCCGCCTTCGCGACAGCCACTTCTTCAGTCTCTTCGATGGTTTCTGCTTCGCTCATTATCGCCTCTTGAATTTGTACCTGTAAGTTGATGGTCTGCACGCAAAATCTATTCTTCAACTTTACCTGAACTAACCTGAAGTAGCAACGTGCAACACCCTTTATTTGCTACCGGTTTTTGAAATTTCAGGCTGCCCTGCACTCTCACGTGTCGCGGCAGGTTCCATGTCGCTCTGTTTGACAACACCACCCCCGTCACCACTGGACGGATCAAACAGCGGGGCAATCGATTTCAGGACATCGCCGGCCGTTTTACCCGCCGTTGAAACATCCTCTGACGCGCCCGCTGTCGGGGCTGTCGGTTTCATCGACGGTGTTACCGGCGGTGTGGCCGAATTTGCCGCGCCGGGGCGCGCGCGTTTGTCCGACGGATCGACCGGGGCACGAACGCCCGGCGAAATCGCATTTTGCGGCGCGATTTCCTGCGACCGCGCATTAAGCGCCCCGGAATTCGGCAGGCTTTCCGCCGTATCGTTCACAAGCTCCGCCCCCGAATCTGAATCCGGGGTGCTGGCCGTCGGCGAATCTGCGGTATTGAGGATCACGGGCAGGCCATCTTTGCCGCCAATGATGATCGTCTTGCTGTTTTTCGATGTCGCAAGCGTCATGGTGGCTTCGATACCGCGCAGGCGAAGATATTCCTCGGTAATCGTTTTGGCGACGATATCCTGGAATTCCCGAATACCTTCCGCCTCGATCTTCTTGCGTTCCTTTTCCTTTTCCTCGCGCGCCAGACGGAAATCATATTCCAGCATGGCCTGATATTGTTCAGCCTTGCGTTCAATCGCATCCGCAACGCGTTCGGGCAGGATCACGGAACGGATCAGAACGTCTTCTACCGTCACCAGCCGCCCCTGAAAACTCTGATTGACCAGTGATGATCCAAGCTCGTTGACCATCCGTTCAAGGATTTCGGCCTGAATGAAGGCACGGGTTTCGGTATAAAGCTGTTCAGGCGTGTAACGCGAAATCAGTTCACGCGCATGCGATCCGATTTCCGGATACACAAGGATTTCCGCATAATTCGGCCCGACAAGCTTGTGCAGCATCCCGACCGCTTCGCGATTGATCCGATACCGCACCGCAATGTCGACTTCCATCGACAGGCCGTTCGATGAAATGGTGTCATAAACCCGCGCCTGATTTTGCAGACGCGCGTCATAGATATACATTTCATCCCATGGGAAGATCATGTGAATGCCCTCCCCATAGCTTTTGTCAACCACCGTCCCGCCAAAGAACCGGTACCACATCACCGCCACATGCCCGGCAGGCACGGTAATGAAAATCTGCGGTGCCAACGCGAAAATCGCGATCAGCAAAAACAGAATCCCGATCAGAAATGTCGTGCGCAACCGCCGCAGGCGTTCCCCCGCGCTAATGAAAAAGCGCCGCCAAAAGATCGACCACCGCCCTCTTTTGCGGGCGGTTGCGTTTTGGTCTGGTGCACCGGGTGCGACTGTCGCGCTATCAACCATTCATCATCTCGTCGTCGGATTTATCGTGACGCATGCTGATCGCCCGTCAGTCATCATCTTATTCATAATCAAGGTCTTTAAGCTTTTCACGAAGCTCCCGCGACGGGCGCGCAACAATCTGAACCAGAAAATCACCAATCGGGGTGATCACAATCGCCAGCAGGAAATGCCCCAGAAATCCGAACGATGTCCGGCGGCCAAGCATGCCGCAAACAATGCAGGCCAACAGATAAATTACAATCAAAATCAAATGCATCGTTTCGCCACCCGAATTCCTGTTATTGCGCGATTACGCGTTCTTCACGCCGTTTTCTCGTCCTGATCGAATTTCAGGCCTTCCTTGAATTTCCGGCGAAAATCGGCCTCTGCCTTTTGGGCGTCAAAATCCGCCATCGTCCCGCCCGCGGCGTAATGCTGCTGAAAAACCCGACCAAGCGCATAGGTAAATGCCGCATTGAAACCTGGCATGGTCACGATGCTCAGTGTCGATCCGACAACCGGCATCACCTTGGCAATATTGGAAAATATCCCCGTCCCCAAAAGAGCCCGCCCCAAAACGCCGCTGGTAATGCACGCGGTTAAGGCCGCAATCACGGATTTGCCACTGCTTTTATTGAACGCAACACCGTAAACATCGCTCAGTTCCGCCAGCATTTTAAGCTGCACGGCAACCGTCGCTGCAGAATCGAGAACAGGAATCGGAACAAAACCGGTCCCCGCCGCCCAAAGGGCATTGCGTTGCACAACACCACTTGCAAGCCGGTGCTGTTTGCGCCGTTTCAGCACTTCAAGCGTTTCAGCCCCCATAACGTCCCCCGGTTTATTGTCCCGCGCCAAATCATAATCGCTAACTATCAGCACTGCAAACCGAATCAAGGTTTTATACAGCCTTGACCCCAACCCCGATGCAATCAACCATATGGTTTGTGAAAGCCGCTTTCTGAGGATATAACCGGCTTAACAGGATCATGTTTTGAAAATATTTTGAAAATATATCTCGCCGGAGACACGTTTTGAAGCTGTCTACCAAGATCGGGCTGGCCCTTTTCCTTGTGCTTGCAAGCGCACTGAGCATGACCACGGTCCTGAATTATCTGCGATTCGACCAGACCCTGCACACTCTTCTGGCCCAGCGCATGACCGTGATCCTCAATGAAACCAGTCAGGATGTCCTTGCCGGGATCGATCTGGGCTTGCGGCTGGAAAACATGGAAAACCTTCAATCGGTCCTGAACCGGCGTCTGGATATGGCCAACGATATCCGCAATGTCGCCGTTCTGGACTGCAACGGCACCCCAATCAGCAACGCCACCCGGTCCCCAGACAGCCCCCCCAATGATCAGGCACTCTCTGGCGCGGCAATATCGCAACAGACACGTGATCATTGGATCGATTTCACACCGGGGATCGCCACCGCCGGACAGGTCCTGCGCGACAGCCTTGGCCAATGCGCGGGTCTGGTCGTCATCACCGCAAACTCGCAGGCCTCCGAAGCCAAACTTGCCAATGCCTTCTCTGAAATGTGGAAATCGGCGGCCTTCGGCATGGGCATGATTGTGCCCATCCTTGGCGTCCTGTTCATTCTGATGCGCCGTCGCCATCGCGTTTTCGAAGAACTGCACGAAGATCTGGCGCGCGCTGTTGCGGGCAAGGCCCCCAATACCCGCCCCCATGATGGCGATGTCCTGACCCAAAGCGAAATCGAACTGATTTCCCTTTACCGCGAAATCCGCGATCAGTTGCCCCACGATACGCAAAATGACGGCACCGAACACACATCGAAAACCCCGGCGGAGCCCCTGAAATGACCCCCTCTGCCAATCCGAAAACCAAACCCGATACCCCCGCATCCCCTCATGGCGGCAATATCCGAAGCCGCCTTTTCCCCAAGGGCACGATCTGGATTCTGCTGCTGTTCAGCACGATCTCGCTTTGCATTGCCTTGGTCGGGATTTCTTGGCGGGCCGCCGAACTGGCGCGTGCTGATCTGCAAACCGAAATCCGCGAAAAGGCCGAAATCGAAGCCCGGGTTCTTGGCGAAAAAATCGAAAATGCCCTGCGGCTCGGCATTCCGCTCCGCGAGATTGTCGGCTTTGAAGCCGTCGTCTATCAGCTTCGCGATGGCGACCCCGATCTGGTTTTTGCCGCCATCACCGACATGGGGGGCGACATCCTGCATGCGGGCGGCCTGCCATCGGATGAAATCGCCACCGCCCTAACGGCCCCGTCGGGCAACGATACCGCCTATATCGTGACCCGCCTCAACCTGCCCCGCGCCGAGGGGCGCGACGATATCGAGGTGGTCCTTGGTCATGCCCGTGCCGCCCTGATGCGCCCGGTTACTGATAACCTTTATGACATTGCGATCATTTTCATCATAACCCTCGCCCTGTCATTTGAACTGATGTTGCTGGTGTTAACCGTCAATGTCGCCCTGCCAGTAAGGGTTGCGCGCAAGGTTCTGGGCAATGTGCGCGACCGCAAATTCACCCTGCTGCATGGCCAAAGCACCCATGACGAAATCGGCCAGTTCATGGAACGCATCAATTCCCTGATCAACACCACCGCCAAAAAGGTCGGCACACATCCCCAACGCGAACGGGAGGTAAAGCTGATCGGGGTTCGCATGCTGGCCTTCATGTTTGTCCTGGCCGAAGAACTGGCCCGTCCGATCATGCCGGCCTTCTTTAGCCAGGTGACATCCCATAGCATCGACGGGCAGCTTGGCGCAGGCGTGGTCATGGCGGTGCATCTCCTGATGGTTGCCCTTGCCATGCCGATCTGCAGCCTGTTTCAGGAACAGGTCGGGTCACTGCGCATGTATCTGTGTGGTGCGTTTCTGGCGACACTTGGTCTGATTGGTACCGCCTTTGCCGTTGGCATCTGGGATCTTGTCCTGTGGCGCGCATTGTCGGGGATCGGTTACGCCACCACCTTTGTCGCCTGTCAATCCTATGTCCTTGATGCCACCAATGACAGCAACCGCACACAGGGAACCGCCATGATGGTCAGCGGCATCATGCTGGCTGATATCTGCGGCCCGGCCATCGGCGGGATTGTTGCTGGCCATTTCGGCCCGGACATGACCTTTATCGCCGGTGCGACCATTGCGTTTCTGGCCGTCCTTCTGGCCTTCTTCCTGATGGATAATATGGTGCGTGGCAAAACCCCACCGCCGGTCCCGACCAGGGCCGCCCTTCGTGCCATGCTCGGCAATCGCCGTTTGCAGGTGCTGATCCTGTTTGCCGCCATCCCCGCCAAACTGATCCTTAGCGGCTTTTTATATTACCTGACCCCGATGATCTTGCTGCAATCGGGTGCGACCACGGCCGAAACCGGGCGGGTGATCATGCTTTACGGGCTGGTCGCGATCCTGACCGGCTGGGCGGCGGCAAAATGGACCGACAAAAGCCAGAACGAAACCCGCGCGGTCGGCATTGGCGGTGGTTTGACCGCCGCCGGATTGTTGCTGGCGGGCTGGCTTCCCGAATATGCCCTGTTTGCGGTTGCCGTCGCCTTGCTAGGCCTCGCACAGGCAACCTCAATCCCGGCACAGCTTTCCGCCAGCCTGAAACTCAGCAAGGATTTCACCAAGGATCACGGCACCGGCCCGGTCCTTGCGGTCCTGCGTCTGGCAGAACGTCTGGGTGGGGCGGCCGGTCCGCTGCTGGCCGCCGGTTTGACCCTTCTGGTCGGAACAACGCAGGCCGTCCTGATTTTCGGGGTCTTTGCCGCCGTTTCGGTTCTGTGCTTTGAACTTCTGATCGGTCATGTGCCCCCAGAACAAAAGGGCGAACAAAAAAGCGACCAAAAAGCACAAGGAGGGACGAAATGATGTTCCCCCGTCCCCCGGCTTTTCGTCTGCTTGGCATTCTTGCGGTCTTGATCGTCGCACTCAGCGCGACGTTATTGCCAACGGCATATGCGCAATCATCAAAGGCCCCGCTTAAAATCGCCATGATCCTTTGGCGGGGTGAAACCAATGTCGAACAGGGATTTCGCGCCTATTTCGACGAAAACAACATCCCCGTCGATCTGACCATTCATGACGTTGCGCGTGATCTGTCGCGCGTGCCCGCCATCATCGATCAGATCCGCAAAGACCCGCCCGATCTGGTTTACACATGGGGCACCGGGATCACATCTTCTGTCGTCGGCAAATATGATGCCGTCGATCCGGCGAAAAACATCACCGATCTTCCGGTGGTCTATGTGATGGTTTCATCGCCTTGGAAAACCGGTATTGCCGCGCCTGCGGGCCAAAGCCGCCCCAATGTCACCGGGGCAACCCACATCGCCCCGCTTGCCGCCCAGATCAATGCCATCCGCGCCTATCGCCCGATGGATAAAATCGGCGTGGTCTATAACAGCCGCGAAGACAATTCCGTTTCCAACGTCGCCGATCTGACCGAACTGGGCCGCGAAATGGGGTTTGACGTTCTGGCCGCCCCCCTTGGCACCGACGGCGAACCATCACCCGATGACATCGCCCCCGCCGTTGCCGAACTGGCCCGCAAGGGGGCCGATATCCTGTATATCGGGCCGGATAACTTCATCGGCAATTATCGCGATACCCTGACCGATGCCGGTTTTGCCAACGGGCTTGCCGCCTTTAGCGCGACCGAACTTGAAGTCCGCGACGGTCACGCCATGCTGGGCCTTGTCAGCCGCTATGAACTTGTCGGCCGTCTCGCCGCCAGCAAGGTCGAACAAATTCTGATCGGTGGCATATCACCCGCCGATATCCCGGTCGAAACGCTTGACCGGTTTTCCTATCTGATCCGGCTGTCATCGGCGCGCAAACTGAAACTCTATCCGCCCCTGTCGCTGCTCGATTACGCGGAGGTCATCGAATGACCCAACTGACCCGGCTTGATCCATCCCATCTTCCGGCCATCATCACCCTGCATCACAGGGTAATTGCGGACCTTCCGCCGGGCAATGCCGCCACCGAAACCGATCAGTTCTTTGCCGATCATCTGGATGCCTGCGGGCAAATCTTTGGGGCCTTTGACGGGGACCGTCTGATGGCCTATTGCGTGCTGGGATTACCGCGCGAAACCGATCCGAATTTCGGCACCGACCATCACCTTCCCCCCGATCAGCTGGGCAAGGTCGCCCATATCGACGGGGTCGCGGTTGATCCGCAATGGCGCGGACAGGGGTGGCAACGCCGGATGGTCGAACACCGCATCGAAATCGCCCGGAAATGCGGGCGCACCATCGCGCTAAGCACCGTCGCCCCAACCAATTTCCCAAGCCTGATCAGCACGGTCTCAACCGGCCTTGCCATTCATGGATTGATCGCGAAATTTGGCGGGAACCGTTTTCTGCTGCGCCGGGATATCGGCCCCGATCAGGATGCAAAACTCCCGTCCGCACCCGATCGCGCAATCTGGTGCGCCAGTGACGATCTTGCGACCTGCCGGAAATTGCTCGATGACGGGTTGATCGGCCTGTTTTGCCAATCATCACCCCATGGCACGGCACCGCGCATCGGCTGGGTTCCGGCCATACCCGCTTAATAACGCGGCTTATTGCTGATAACTGTAATTCCACTTGCTCGGCCCTTTCGGGTCGGCCTGCTGATAATAGGGTTGCCAGTCGCAGGCATGCGCATCGGTTTCCCAATAACATGCCGCCCCCTTATGGAACGGCAGGAAATTGCCCTTTTCATACATATCGTCGGCAACCACGCTTCGGAATGTCGGATACATTTCCTTCATCCGGTCGATATTTTCATGAACGATCCGCGTGATCCAGTACACCACATACGGATCGGCCGGTTCATAGGCGATAAGGGATGCCTTGAACCCATAGGATGCAATCGCTTCTTCCTGCGCACTATATGTCTTTGCTGGCAAAACCTGATTAAAGAAATACTGGTTTGCCCGCACCATCTCATCGGTCAAGGGGCCGCCCATGCCGACAACCCGCGCCCCGCAGCCAAGCGTATCTTCAATCAGCGTCGCCGGATGCCCGATCCACAGACCGAACGCATCAATATAATTCTCGCAGATGCCAAGTTCGTTATAATCCTGCGCAACATTGTAAACGGTATCAAGATCCTCAAGCGTGATATCGTACCGCGACAGAAGCTCAAGCCACAATTCCCGCGATGCCGACCCTTCCGGCCCGATATTGATGCGTTTGCCGCGCAGATCGCCAACCGATTCAATGCCGGAATCATTGCGCACCACCAGCAACCCCATTTCATCATGCAGCGACATCACCGACCGCGCACCGGGGATCGGCGCAATGCCTTTCTGCGCCTCCCAGTTATTGTTCGACTGCACAATGGCAAGCTGCACCCGTCCTTCCTTCATCAGACGGATATTGCTGCCGACACCCTGGGATCGCAACGGCACGCAATGCACGCGATGGCGCTCAAAGGTACGGCTCATCATCTCGCAAATCTGGGCTGCAACCTTGAAATACACGCCACTCGTGCTGCCGCTGTAAATCGCCGCGTAATAGGATCGTTCGGTCTGGCCATCACCGGCAATCACATCGGTGTTGCTCAACGCCGCCAGACTTTCCGGATCGGTTGCCCGGCGGCGGTACTGCGACAACGGAATGGCATCGGGCTTGTAAATCAGGCCATCAATCAGGTCCGGGTTGGATTTTGCCGGGTCGATGATTGCATCGTCATATGTGTCGACATCGATATCAGGCAGGACGTCAACCGGCGACATATCGGCACTTGCATCCTCGGCAACGGTGCCACTTTCCTGCGCATACGCACCCGCCGCCCCCGCCGACAACAGAATTGCCAGCATACCGGTCGCAATCATTCTCATGCCGATCTCAAAACGCAAAACCGTCCACTCATCGTTTGTGATGAACCAATCCTCGCATCCCAACGGCCATCCTAAAGGATCGCCCGGAAGCCCGTCGAGAGCGAAGATGAATTAATACCCTTATTCTCAGCGATTTAACACAATCGTCTTCACCACGATCCTCACCGATCGTCGATATTCAGATTGTGTTTGACGCAACATCATACGCCCCTCATAAACCAGAAGACCATATAACAGAAAACCGGACCACGGCCAGATTTCGGAGAAGACGATGACGTCCATCATCGCCCTTGATCCCGGGCGCAACGATATTTATCAGGCGTTCGACCTGATATCCTCCTGGCCGGAATACCGCCAAAGCCCCCTGATCCGCGCCACCGGTCTTGCCCGCGAACTCGGTCTTGGCACTGTCTGGATCAAGGATGAAAGCAAACGGTTCGGTCTGGGCGGGGTCAAGGCACTTGGTGCCCCCTATGGCCTGAAACAGCAGCTTTTAAAACGCGGCCTCATCCCCGGAAGCCCGCAGTGCGCGGGCTATACCGCCGTTGCCGCAACCGATGGAAATCACGGCCTTGCCGTGGCATGGGCGGCCCAAAAATTCGGCTGTCATGCGCGGATCTATGTCGGAACCGAGGTCGATCAGGCCCGCATTGCCCGCATCACCGATAACGGGGCTGAAATCGTCCGGGTGGATGGCACCTATGACGATGCGGTCCTTGCCGCCGAAAATGCCGCACAATCGCCCGACGTGCTTCTGATCACCGATACCGATTATGGCCATGCACTCGACGTTACCCGCGATATCATGGCGGGTTATGCGGTTCTCGGCATCGAATGCGCCCGCCAGCTTCGGGCTGAAAACATCACCCCCGATCATGTTTTCCTGCAATGCGGCGTTGGCGGCATGGCAGCGGGTTGCGCCATCGGGCTCTGGCATGAAAGCGGTGAAAAACCGAATGTCTGCACGGTGGAGGCAACAAACGCCGCCTGCCTTCAGGCAAGCCTTTCAACCGGCGAACTGACATCGGTTCCGGGCAAGCTCCTGACCCGCATGATCGGACTGTCCTGTGGCAAACCGAGTCTCCCGGCGTTTGAAATCCTGCGCGAAGTATCCACCCACAGCATCGCGATTGATGATGACGTAGCGCTTCTGGTCCAAAACACGCTTTCCGCCGGGATCAATGGCGACGCCCCGCTTGAAACATGGGATACCGGCATCGCAGGCATCGCCGGGCTTTGGCATGTCGCCAAAAACCACGACCTTCGCGCCCGTTTTGGCCTGAATGCCCAAAGCAACGTGCTTGTGATCAACAGCGAAGGCCCCATTCCATTGCCATACCGCGCAAATATCTGAATTCTTTCGACGCGAAAAAGGCTTTCCGTTATGCCACCAACTGGACAGCGACTGGACAGCCCTGCCGGGCATCGGTACAGTCGCGCCAGACCGTGCAAATGCCCACGTCGGGTTCTATGGGGACTGCAAACAGATGAAATTGCTCGAACTGTTGTCTTGGGGGGATAACAGACTGATGGCCCGGCTTGCCTTTGCCGGTGCGCTATCAGGTGCGGGCAGTGCGGTCCTGCTGGGGCTGGTCAATACCGCCGCCGAAGGCATTGCCGATAACGGTGTCGATCAGGTCGACTGGCTTCTGGCCGGCGGCTTCATCGCCCTTGCCGTGGTCTATTTCCTGGCCGAGGTTTTCCTTCTTGCCAACATCTCGACCCAGATCGAACAGGGCATCGACAAGGTGCGTCGCAAACTGCTGGGTCAGATCGCCCATGCCGACTTTGCCCGGCTAGAAACCTTTGGTCAGGCCCGCCTGTTTGACAGCATCACCCAAAGCACTCAGGTCATTTCGCAAAACTCGCACATGATCGGCATGTCGTTCCGATCCCTTCTGCTGGTCGTTGCGGTGATGATCTATGTTTTCTGGCTGTCCACGCTGGCCTTTTTCCTGATCGTGATGGTGATCGGGGCCGGGATTGTCATTTACCTGCAGATGGGCAAACAGCTCGGCATGTGGTTTGGCAAACTCCATCTCGCCGAAACCAGCCTGTTTGGCAAGGTCGCCGACCTGTTTTCGGGCATCCGCGAAGTTCGCATGTGGTCATCGCGCAGCAGCACCCTTTTCAATGCCTTTTCGGAAAACTCGCTGACAAAGGAACAGATCACGGCAGAAACCCACAGCCTGATGTTCCGTCAGATGATCATGGGCATGACCGCCTTTTATGTCCTGCTTGCGGTGATCGTCTTTATCGTGCCGGTCTATACCGATAATTTCGGCTCCACGGTTTCCAAGGTCAGCACCGCCGTCCTGTTCATGATCGGCCCGATCAGCACTGTGGTGCAGGCAATGGCGGTTCTGGGGGCGGCCGAACAGGCCGCCGCGCGCATGGTAACCCTGTCACAGGATCTGGACGAAATTGCCGAACCGATTGACGAAAACGGTACAAAGCTGCCCGATACATTTTCAAACATCGCGTTTGATGATGTCTGCTTTACCTATCCCAACCGCGACCCGCGCCACGGCTTTGTTCTTGGCCCGATCAGCCTTTCGGTAAAAAAGGGCGAACTGATTTTCATCACCGGCGGCAACGGGGCGGGCAAATCTACCCTGATCAAGCTTCTGACCGCCCTTTATCGCCCGGTATCGGGTGCCATCCGGTTTGACGATATCCAGCTTGGCGCGCAAAATATCGCTTCTTTCCGCGATAAAATCGCCACCGTGTTTTCCGATTTCCACCTGTTTTCCGAACTGCACGGATCGGCCGAAATTGATCCCGACGAAGCAGATTACTGGCTCAACCTGTTTGAACTGTCCCATGTGACGGGTATTCGCGACGGCAAATTTGTTTCCATCGCCCTGTCTGCCGGGCAACGCAAACGTCTTGGCCTGATCACCGCCATTCTCGAACATCGCCCGATCCTTGTTCTTGATGAATGGGCCGCTGATCAGGACCCCTATTTCCGTAAAAAATTCTATTACGAAATCCTGCCACAGATCAAAGCACGCGGCATAACCATCATCGCCGTCACCCATGACGACCATTATTTCGATGCCGCCGACCGCCGCCTGCATCTCGAATCCGGCACCCTGCACGAACTTGACCGCAACGACCCGCGTGGAAGGATCTGATCATGCTGCTTATTGATCTTCTGCGATCCCGAACCCGCATCGATCTGCGCCATGCCGTCGGCCTGCTGTCGCTGGCATCAATTGCCACCACCATGGTGCTGATCATCGTCAATCTGGCCGCCGAACAGGCCGAAGACGGTGTGGCCAGCATGCGCTATCTCGGCATGATGGCTCTGTCGCTGATCGGCTATATCTGGGCCCAGAAAAAATCCAGCGACTTGATCGCCGCCGAGGTGGAACACATCCTCCATCAACTCCGCCTCAGCCTGTTTGATCGCGTGCGAAAAGCCGCCCCCGATACGCTGGCCAAGGTCGGACAGGGGGCGGTTCAAACCGCCCTCACCCAGGAAATGCAAACCGTATCGGCCGCCCTGCCCCTGATGTTGAATGGTGTGCAGCAGGTGGTCCTGATCATCTGTGTCGCGGCCTATCTCGCATGGCTGTCGACCTTCGCCTTCGTGATGATTTCCGTTCTGGCCGTTGTGGTTTCAACCATCCATCTGCAACGCATGCGCAAAATCAACGCCGCAACCCGTGACGCGATTGACGATGAAAACCTGCTTTTTGGCGGCCTGACCGATCTGTTGCATGGCTTCAAGGAAGTCAAAATGAACAGCCGGCGTCGCGACGCACTGCTCGGCGCACTCAATGACCGCTCCATCCGGGCACGCGACACCAAATCCGTGGTCAAGGCCCAATGGTCGCGCGAATTCGCCCTGATCCAGTTGGCCTTCTACGGCATGATGGCAGCCATGGTATTCATCGTTCCGATCTTCACATCGGATTATCATGACGTTGCCGTGCAAACCACGACCGCGGCCCTGTTCATGATCGGCCCGATCGGGGCCGTGGTTGCCTCAGTCCCCAGCTTCACCGATTCCGATGTGGCGCTCCGCAAGATCAACGATATCGATCACCAGCTCGAAGACGCCCTTGACGCCCAACATGCCCAAGAGGCCACCAACGGCACGTCATCGCCCGAAACCCTTGAAAAATTGGGCGGTGCCCTTGGCAATATCGCCGAAATCAGCCTGCGCGACGTTCGTTTCGCCTATCCCGGCACGACGGATAGCCCCGGCTTTGCCGTCGGTCCGATCAATGCCACCTTCAAAAAGGGTGAAATCACCTTTATCACCGGCGGCAACGGGGCTGGCAAATCGACGATCATCGCCGTCCTGACCGGCCTTCGCCCGGCGGCAAGCGGTTCGATCATGGTCAATGATTGCCCGCTCCCTTCCGACGCCTTGCAGCTTTATCGCGATCATTTCGCGACCGTGCTCTCGGACTATCATCTGTTTCGCGAACTTTACGGCATTGATGATATCGATCCCAAACGGGTTGAAACGCTGCTCAAACAGATGGAAATCGATGACAACGTCGAAATTGATGACAACGCCTTTTCAACGACGTCACTGTCACAGGGGCAACGCAAACGCCTTGCCCTGATCGCGGCCCTGCTTGAAGAAAAACCTGTTCTTGTCCTTGATGAATGGGCCGCCGATCAGGACCCGCATTTCCGCTCGGTCTTCTATGAAAAAATCCTGCCATCCTTACGCAAGCAGGGCAAGATCATCATCTGTGTCACCCATGATGACCGCTGGTTTGACGCGGCCGATACGATCTATCACGTCCGCGACGGCGAATTTGTCGACGGGCGTCAAACCACCTCCGCCTGATCTGTTACGCCACCATCAGCCCGTCCCTGACCACGTGCACGATGTCATCCCCGCCATCGCGCAGGAAAAAATGCCCGCCGGGCAAAACATGCTTGGCAAAATCACCCGTGGTCGCCGCCGCCCAGTCATCCAGTTCATCCGGCACCGGGTTCGGGTCATCCGCCCCGCCAAAGGCGGTAATCGGGCAGGACAGTTTGGGCAATCCGGTCGAAACCGCGGTTTCCGACAATCTGAAATCCGCCCGAAGCCCCGGCTCGAACAGGGCGCGATATTCCGCATTTTCCAGAATTTCGGTGGGCGTCCCGCCATAATTGGCAATCCCCTGCCAGAACTCATCTGATGACAGATGATGTAACGGTGCGCGATGCCCCGCCATATTCGGCCCGCGCCGTGCGGCAACAAACAGATGAACCGGCACTGCCATCCCCGCCTGTTGCAGATGGCACGCCAGATGATGGGAAATCAGCGCCCCCATCGAATAACCGAAAAACGCAAATGGCCGATCCATAACCGGCTTTAACCCATCGGCCACGGCCTCAACCATCGCCGAAAGATCATCAATCACCGGATCGCCAAACCGCTGTTCGCGCCCCGGCAGATTGACCGGCACCACATCAATGTCATCGGGGAACTGTGTCAGCCACGGCCGATAGGCCAACGCCCCACCCCCGGCAAACGGAAAACAGAACAGCCGCATCCGCGCCCCCGCCGTGATATTCTGACCGACCCAGACATTTTGCGTCATGTTTCTTTCCGCCCCAATTGCCGACTGCTTTACCTGTCGCAATAATATCGCGCAAATTCAAGCCGCTAAACGCGCCAGCGCGCCAGAAAACCCATCCATCGTTTCAATCGCGATCAATGTGGCCCGTGACTGCATCACCGGGTCGGTTTCGCCCGTCGCCTTGAATGCCGCCTCGTAATCGCACCAGCCCTGATAAAAATCCCGGCCATCCGCATCCCCGTCAAACAGCCAGCGTGACAGGGCGTCGATATCACGGCTCGGGTCACGATACTCGATATCGATGCCGATCATGGCATCCGGGTCTTTGGCAATCGCCACCGCCACAAGATCGCGGCTGTGGCTGATACTCGCACAATGGGTCACACCATCGATGATCAGGCCCGGCTGCCCCGAACTTTGCCGCACGGTTTCATATGTCCCATCCCCGGCGATATCCGGCCAGATATAATGTCCAAGATCGCCCAGCATCTGCCACGCTTGGGCCGAACTTTGGCGGCGTTTTTCCGTGCGGTCGCCCTTCAGATCATCGACCCGCTGCCAGCACCATAAAACGTTGCCCCCAAACGCGGTCTTGACATCGATGATTGCGTTTTTTTTCATGTATCTGGCAAGTTTTGGTTGTTTTGTTGTCGACGGGTTCATTAAATCAGGGACGTCTGCCCGGCTCGGGCAATAAAAAACGCGATAATTGATCCGATCAACCGGATCAATCTGATAATATCAATAAAAGGCAGGTTGGATATGCGCAGTTTGAAATTTGCAGTCGTCGGTTTGCTGGCACTTGTTGTTGCCGCGTGCCGCACCGCCCCCGTTCAGAATGTCAGCAGTCAGCCCTTCCCGGCTGATGCGTCAAAACTCAGCATGGCACAGATCGAAGAAAGCATCATCAAGGCCGCAGGCGAACGTGAATGGATCGTTCAACGCAAGGCCGAAGGTGAACTGATCGCCACCTATTCCCCACGCAACCATCTGGCCAAAGTCGAAATCGATTTTGACCAGTCCGAATTTTCCATTTCCTATGTCGACAGCACCAATCTGAACTATGATGGCACGTCGATTCATTATAATTACAATCGCTGGGTCAATAATCTGCGACAGGATATCTTGCGCGAAGTCTCGGCAAAGGCCGTACTCGCGAACTAGGTTTGGATATGAGTTTGCTGCACGCCAGAATTTCGCACTGGGCTTTCTGGGAAGACCGCGATGATCGCGCGGTCCTGAAATCCGGAACAGCCGGGCATACCGAAATCCCGCACACCGCAATCCCGATTGACGATATGACCGGTGCCAATCTGGCGCGCAGCCTCAAACCCGCCTGGCGGCGGCGTCTGGATCTTTATGGCCGGGCCGCCGCCGAGGTGCTCGGCCATACCATCCGTGATGGCGATAATCCGCATATCGTTTTTGCCTCCCGCCACGGCAATATTGATCGCACGCTGAAACTCCTCCATCAGGTCGCGACAAACGAAACCCTCTCCCCTGCGGATTTCAGCATGTCGGTGCATAACGCGCTGGTCGGGGTTGCCTCGATCAACTGGTCGATCACCCAAAGCCACACCGCGATTTCGGCTGGCAATGACAGCATGATTGCCGCCCTCACCGAAACATTATGCCAGCTCACCAGCGAAGATGGCCCGGTCATCCTGTGCTATGTCGATCTGCCACTGCCCGATATCTACCATGCCGAGGACCCGGACGACATTTCCGGCACCGCCCTTGCCATCCGCTTTGACCAGCCAACGAAACCGGACGGCAAAATGTTCTGGTTCGATCCGATCCCCGATCATGATCCCGCCCCCATGCCACACCGCCAGGCACGCGCCATCGCCGCCTGTCTGGGGGCATCGTCAAAAACCGGGTTGAACCTGCCGGGGAAATCCGGCGGCTGGGCCATGCAACCGCATGGCTGATAAACACGGCAGGCCGATACGGTCGTCAAAGGGCTTTAACTGGTATTGGCGGCTGCTGGCGACCGGCTTTGCCTTTTCATCCTTTGGGCTGGGTGGGCTTTTGCTGGCCATCACCATTTTCCCCGCCATGATGATCATCCTGCGCGACCGCGCCAAACGGCGCAAATACGCCCAGTTTGTCATCTGTCGCGGTTTTCGCCTTTTCACATGGATGCTTGATGTCACCGGTGTGGCCGTCGCCCAGACCGAAAATATTGAACGCCTTCGATCCGCACGTGGTGCGCTGATCATCGCCAATCATCCGACATTGCTCGATGTCGTGATGATCCTGGCCCAGATGGATCGCTGCCAGTGTGTCGTCAAACACGAACTGTTTCGCAATCCGTTCATGGCCGGTGTGGTACGTGCGGCTGGTTTCATTCGCAATAATGATGACCCGGAAAACCTGATTTCGCAGGCGCGCGATCATCTGGCAAACGGTGCCTGCATCCTGATTTTCCCCGAAGGAACCCGCACACCCAGCCGCCGCAAACTGGGCCAATTGCAACGCGGGGTAGCGAATATCGCGATAGAAACACAAGTCGACTTGATTCCTGTGGTTGTGCACTGTAATCACGATACCCTGAAAAAGGGGGTACCGTGGTATCGCATTCCGCCGTCGAAAATCCGTTTTCGCCTCGTGGTCGATGCACCGCTATCATTTGGGGACATTGCTGATCCGACGTTAAGCCGTGCTAAACAGGCGCGTTTGCTGACCCGGATCATCAAGGATTATTATCTGGACAGACTGACGCATGACTTCGCTGGAAACAGAACTTAAAGCCTTCATTATCGAGACGCTCAATCTCGAAGACATAAGTGTCGAGGATATCGACAGCGAAGAAGCCCTATTTGTCGATGGGCTCGGCCTTGATTCCATCGATGCCCTTGAACTTGGCGTTGCGATCCAGAAAAAATATGATGTCCGGATCGATGCCAAGAACGAAGATGTCAAAACCCATTTTGCATCGGTACGCAATCTGGCGAAATTCATTCAGGCTTCGGGCAAGGAGGGGTAATCATGCACAGTCGCCAGGACGTCTATCAGCAGCTTCACGATTACCTTGTCGAACTTTTCGAAGTCCCGTCCGAGGATATCACCCCTGATGCCCGCCTGTTCGAAGACCTTGACCTCGACAGCATCGATGCCGTCGACCTGATCGTCAAATTCCAGGAAATCACCGGCAAGAAAATCCCGGCCATGGAATTCCGGTCTGTGCGCACCGTCGATGACGTCGTCGAGAAGATCCATGACCTGGTCAGTTCCTAAACGGATCGCGGCCCTTCTGCTTGGCGTACTGGGTGTTACCTATCCGGTTCTGGTCTATTTCGGACTGTCGGCATTTTCGCCGCAATTCATCCTGATCGGCCTTTTGATCGTGGTGCTTTTGCGTGCCGTGACATTTGCGGTGCAAAAACGTTATGGGCCTGCCGGTCTTGCGGTTCTGGTCGCGGGTATCGTTGCCGCGGGTGGTCTGGCAAGCGAACTTCTCGCCATCCGCTTTTATCCGGTAATTGTCAGCCTGACGATGGGGGCGGTTTTTACCGTCACGCTCTTTACCGACCGACCGATGGTCGAACGCCTCGCCCGGCTGAAAATGCCCGATCTTGACGACTATTCGATTGCCTACACGCGCAAACTGACCAAAGTCTGGATCGGATTTTTCGCGGTCAACGCGATGATTGCCACATGGACGGCACTTTATGCGAGCATGGAAATATGGACGCTTTATAATGGGTTTCTGTCCTATCTGCTGATTGGCATTCTGTTTATCGGCGAATGGCCGGTCCGCCGCATTCTGCGCGCCCGCCATGACCGCAAGATCAAAGAGTCCTGATGACCGGCTTTATCGAAAAACTGCATGATCCGCAAAACGCCGATACCGCCCTTTGCATCGAAGGCGACCGGCTTTTTTGCGTTGGCGATCTGCGTTCCGATATCGACCGTCTTTGCCCCACCCTATCCGCATCTTCGCGCATCGCCATCCAATGCCAGTCGGCCCGTCTGTTCCTGATCGCGATCACCGCCGCATGGCGCGCGGGCGCCACCGTGATTTTCCCCGCGACGGATCGGCCAGCCTATCTTGATGGCATTGTCGATCAGTTCGATCTCTATCTCGACGATACTGCAATCCTTGCAAAGCTCGCCAAAGGCAACGACGCGACGCTGTCAACCACACTGCCCGCCGCATCCGATTGTCGGGCTGTGTTCTTTACCTCCGGCTCGACCGGGGATGCCAAACCCATCGCCAAGACCCTCGCCCTGATCGAAGCCGAAATAACCATACAGGAACCGCTGTGGCAGCCGCACATCCCGACCGGCGCACGCATTGTCGGACTGGTATCCCATCAGCATATCTATGGCCTGATTTTCCGCATCGTCTGGCCGGTGATGACAGACCGTGTCTTTACCGCCGATCCCGCCCCCTATTGGGAAATGATGCAGGGCGATATCGGGGCGGGCGATGTCCTGATCACAAGCCCGGCCCATCTTAAAAACCTGCATCCCGATCTGGCAGATGTACCGCGTCCATCCCTGATCTTCTCCTCAGGCGGGCCGCTTGACCTTGCCGCCGCAACCGAAACCACTGCGATGCTCGGCACCTGCCCGACAGAAATTTACGGAAGCACCGAAACCGGCGGTATCGCCCATCGCCAGCAGACCGGCGACAACTGTCCGTGGCATCCCTTGCCCGGTGTCGACATTGGTCTGAATGACGCCCGATGCCTTCGCGTGCGCGCCGCCCATATCGCGGGCGATGACTGGTATCAGACCGAAGACATCGCAAAGATCGATAACACAACCGGCACCTTTACCCTGCATGGCCGGGCCGACCGGGTGGTCAAGGTCGAAGGCAAACGCATTTCGCTGGGTGCTGTTGAACGCCATCTGCGCCAAAGCGATATGATCGAAGACGCCATTGCGCTGATCCCTGATGAAAATGACCGCCGCCTTGGCGTGGTGGCCGTGCTGTCGCCTGCGGGCCGCGATATGCTGGCCGATATCGGGCGGTTTCGCATGGGCCGGCAATTGCGGCGTGAAATCGCCAAATTCGAAGACGACGCTGCTTTGCCGCAACGTTGGCGCTTTGTCGATCGGTTACCATCCGACAGTCAGGGCAAACGCCCGCTTCATTTGCTGCGTGCGCTTTTTGCCGATATGGAACCTGTGACACCTGAAATCGTTATACAAAATCGCGATGATGACCGCGTCAATCTGGCGCTGCGCCTGCCAACGGACCTGCTTTATTTCCGGGGCCATTTCCCCGGCATGCCGATCCTGCCCGGCGTGGTCCAATTGCATTGGGCGGTGGATCAGGCCGCAACGCTTTTTGACGTACCGGTCACCATCGGCGAGGTGACACAACTGAAATATCGCAAACCGATTGCACCGGGGTCAAAACTGATGCTTGAACTTGATTGCGACCGGGAAAACAGAAAAATCAAATTCCGCTATCATTCCGACGCCGAAGGCGATCACAGCTCCGGTATTCTGAAATGGCGCGAGGCCCCCTCATGAAAATCTGTGCCGTCATCCCGACCCATAACCATCATGATGTACTTGGCGATGTGGTGGCGCGTCTGCGCGAATATGACCTTCCGGTGATCATTATTGATGACGGGTCAAACACGCAAACACACGATGTTGTCGCCGCCCTGCACGATCCCGAAAACGACATCACTTGCCTGCATCTGGACGAAAATGGCGGCAAGGGTGTGGCGGTAATGACCGGCCTTGCCATGGCCGAACGCGCCGGTTTCACCCACGCCATTCAGGTCGATGCCGATGGGCAGCATAACCTTGACCGGATCAAGGAAATGATCCGCATCGCACAAGAAGACCCAACGGCGCTTGTCACCGGCCTTCCGGTCTATGATGACAGCATCCCGCAAAAACGCCGGATCGGGCGCTGGATTTCCCATGTCTGGGTCTGGATCGAAACATTGTCGACCCACATCCGCGACAGCATGTGCGGCTTTCGCGTCTATCCCGTCTCCGAAAGCCTCGCGGTCTGGCGCGAAGAAGGCTGCGGCCATAAAATGGATTTCGACACCGAACTGATGGTACGCCTGTACTGGCGCGGTGTTCCGGTCCATCACGTCCCGACCGAAGTCACCTACCCCGAAAACAACACGTCTAACTTCCGCATGTGGAAGGACAATGTCCTGATAAGCTGGATGCACACCCGGCTGTTCTTTGGCATGCTGGCCCGCCTGCCGGGATTTATTGCGCGTGGTGGCCATTTCGGGCAGAAACACCGCACTGGTATTGATCCCGAAAAACATCCCGAAACCATCGGAGCCCCCGCCAAACACTGGTCGGAAATTGACGAACGCGGCATTTACTGGGGCATCCGGTTCCTCGGCGCGGTTTATCGTTATGGCGGGCGTCGGCTGTGTCTGGTGGTGATGTTTCCGGTCATCACTTATTTCTTTGCCACCGGACGGGTCGCGCGCCGCGCATCGCAGGATTTCCTGTCGCGCGTTGCCGCCATCACTGGTCAACCCAAACCGGGCCTGCGTGACAGTTTTCGCCATTTCATGAATTTCGGCGAAAGTGCACTGGATAAAATCGCCGCATGGTCGGGCGAAATGAAGATTGATGATCTTGATCTGCCCAACCACGCCGACAGCCTGTTTTCCTATATCCCGCGCGATCAGGCCGTCATCCTGTTCGTGTCCCACTTCGGCAATATCGAACTGGTGCGTGCGATTGCCAGCCGCGACCGCGATTTTCGCGTCAATGTGCTGCTGCATCAAAAAAACGCCGCCCGCTTTGGCCGCGTCTTGCAAAAATTCGCCCCGCAAAGCCAAGTCGATCTGATCGAAGTCACCGATATCGGCCCCGATACCGCTATGCTGCTGCGTGAAAAGGTCGAACGCGGTGAATGGGTCGTCATTGCCGCCGACCGCGTTGCCATTGGCGCACGCGATAAATCGGTGCGCGTCCCGTTTCTGGGTGATCCCGCCCCCTTCCCGCAGGGGCCGTTCGTTCTGGCCCATCTGCTGCAATGCCCGGTCTATATGGTTGCGGCATGGCGCAATGGGAAACGCTTTGAAATCGTCTGGGAAAAACTGGCCGATCAAATCACCCTGCCGCGCGCCAACCGGATCGGTAAAATCACCGAATATGCCGGGCAATATGCCAACTGGCTTGAAAAGCTTGTTGTTACAAAACCGCTGCAATGGTTCAATTTCTATGACTTCTGGGCGAAGAAAAAGGACGAGAATGAATAACAGCCGCACCACTGTGCAGTTTGGCGATGAAAACCTGCGCATCGAAGATATCGTTGCCCTTGCCGAACAGCGTGCCCTGCCCGTCCTGTCATCCGACCCGGAATTCACCACCCGCATTAAGGCCGGGGCCGATTTCCTTGATCGGGAATTGCGCGATCACGGCCATATTTACGGGGTCACCACCGGCTATGGTGATTCCGTTTCGCGCCGCGTCCCGCCCGAACTGGTCGCCGAACTCCCGCTTCATCTCAGCCGGTTTCACGGTTGCGGCCTTGGCGATATTCTCAAGCCCGATCAGGCGCGCGCTGTCCTTGCGGTCCGGCTTGCATCCCTTTGCACCGGCTATTCCGGTGTCAGCCTTGATCTTCTGCGCCAGCTTGCAGGTCTTCTCGAACACGACATCACACCCCTGATCCCCGAAGAAGGATCGGTCGGCGCCAGCGGCGATCTGACCCCGCTTTCCTACGTGGCCGCCGCCCTGATCGGCGAACGCGACGTGCTGTATCGCGGCCAGAAAATGACCGCATTGGATGCCCTTGCCACCTCCGGGTTAACGCCGTTAACGCTCCGCCCCAAGGAAGCCCTGGCGATCATGAATGGCACATCGGTCATGACCGCGATGATGTGTCAGGCATTCGTGCGTGCGGATTACCTCTGCCGCCTGACCGCGCGCATCACAGCACTTGCCTCTATCGGGTTGCTGGGCAATCCCGCCCATTTTGACAAACGCCTGTTTGCCGCCAAACCCCATCCGGGGCAGGCCCGCATCGCCGCCTTTATCGAGGATGACCTTGCCGATCTCGGCACCAATTATGCCCCGGCCCGGTTGCAGGATCGTTATTCGCTGCGCTGTGCGCCGCATGTCATCGGCGTTCTGGCCGACATGATGCCGACCTTCCGCGCAACGCTTGAAACCGAACTCAATAGCGCCAATGACAACCCGCTGATCGATGTCGAAGGCGAAACCATCCTGCATGGCGGTCATTTTTATGGCGGGCATGTTGCCTTTGTCGCCGATGGCATGAAAACCCTGATCGCCAATCTCGCCGATCTGATGGACCGGCAAATGGCGCTTCTGGTCGATACCAAGTTCAATCATGGCCTGCCATCGAACCTGTCGGGATCGGATGCGGATCGCGCCTCGATCAATCATGGGCTAAAGGCCGTGCAGATCGGCGTTTCCGCATGGACGGCCGAGGCACTTAAAAACACCATGCCCGCCAGCGTCTTTTCGCGTTCGACCGAATGCCACAATCAGGACAAGGTCAGCATGGGAACGATTGCCGCGCGTGATTGCCTGCGCATCCTGCAACTGACCGAACAGGTCGCGGCTGCCAACCTTATCGCCGTCAAACAGGCGATCACGCTGCGCCTTAAAAAGGGTGACATCAAACCCGAACAACTTGGCAGTGATATCACCGCCTTCCTTGATGAGCTTGGCAACGACATCCCCTTCATCGCCGAAGACCAGCCGCTCGAATCAACCCTTCGCCTTCTGATCGACCGCATTCAATCGCGCCACTGGGCGCTTTATGGCGGGGATCTGGCATCATGATCAGCGCATCGGTCAGTGAAACCATCCAGTTCTATCACCTCGATCCGATGAATGTCGTCTGGCACGGCAATTACGTGCAGTTCTTTGAAAATGCCCGCTGCGCGCTGCTGGATCAGATCGACTACAATTATCCGCAAATGGATGCGTCGGGCTATGTCTGGCCGGTGGTGGATATGCGGGTCAAATATGTCCGCCCCTGCACCTTCGGGCAGAACATCACGATCACCGCGACGCTCCGCGAATATGAAAACCGGCTTAAAATCGACTACCTCATCAGCGACACCAAAACCGGTGAAAAACTGACCAAGGGCTTCACCATTCAGGTCGCGGTCGAAAAATCCAGCGGCGAAATGCTCTATCGCAGCCCCGATTTCTTCATCGCAAAGATGGAGGCCATTGTTTGATCCCGATCCGCCGCCTCCTCGCACCGCTCATGATAACCGCCCTGCTTGGCACGGCCATGACCGGCACCGCACGGGCGGATGATATTCCGGCCCCGGCCACCATCGGCACCGAACAATATCTTGGCGGCTCCTTCACCATGGACCGCCATCTTGACGGCTTTGAAAAACCGCTCACCTCGAACGGCGATTTCGTCCTGTCCCCGACCAAGGGGCTGGTCTGGCGCACCCTCGCCCCGTTTCCCGGCACCACAATCCTTGATGATCACGGCATCACCCGGATCGATGATCAGGGCAACCGCGACGAACTCGCCCGCGGCGATCAGTTCCGCCAGTTTGTCGAACTGATTTCGGCTGTGCTTGCCGGAAACTGGCAACCGCTGGAACAGCGTTTTGACATCACCAGGGACACAATCGAAAACGGCACATGGCAGGTCATCCTGACGCCAAAGGACGGCAGCACCATCCAAAACCAGATCAGCAAAATCACCGCCACCGGCACCGATTTTGTTGAAAATGTCCGACTGGAAAAACCGACCGGCGACCATGATGCCATCACCCTTTCGGATCAGGCATTGCAAACCCTGCCGCTACCACCCGAATTTGCCGCCCTTCTGACCGGCGCGGATCAGTAATGGCGTTGCGCGCAATCCTCTGGGCCCTGTGCCTGATCGCGATGGCAGCTTTTACCGCGTGGCAATTGCGCGGCGGTCATACCGGGATCGATGCCGATATCCTGTCCCTGATCGGGCAGGAAAATGCCGCCCCAAACGGCCCGCAAAGTGACATCGCCACGGTCCGTCATCTGCTGGCAAATGATGGTCGGCAGGCGATCTTCATGCTCTCGCATTCTGACCGCGACACACTTGAAACCGCCGCCACTGATTTCGCAGGCCGGATCGCGGCCCTTGATGGCACGCAAACCATCACCCTTCCCGGTCACAACGACAATCGCTTCGCCGATCTGATGGCGCTTTATGGCCCGCACGCCAACAGCCTGCTGTCACCCTCTGATCGCGAAAAGCTGGCAGATGGCAACGCCGAAGCGCTCTATCGCCGCGCCATCCAGAACCTCTATTCCCCGGCAACAACGCTCAGCAGCCAGTCGCTTAAACAGGACCCGTTTGCCCTGCTGCCAGCCTTCCTGTCCGACCTTGGCGCAAAGCTTGGCACCGGTAACGAGATCATCACCCGCGACGGGCAATTTTACCTGCCGGTGATGGCAAGCCTGTCACCCGATCTGCGAAGCTCCGGCAACGATCAACGCTGGGTTATGGATGCCAACGCTGCCCTGCAATACGTCACCGATGCCACATCCGGCCTGACCACCGCCAAAACCGGCCAAATCTTCTTTGCCGTGGCAGAAGCCACCCGCGCCCAATCCGATGTGCAACGCATCGCCATCATCGCGACTATCGGCATCCTTCTGATGATCGGGCTGGTGTTCTATTCACCCATCCCGCTTTTCGGTGCCCTTCTGGTCGTCGGCAGCGGCCTTTTGGCGGGGCTCGCCGCCGTGGTGGCGATCTTCCCGGCGATCCATGCGATTGCGCTGGTGTTTGGCGCAACCATGATCGGCATTTCGGTTGATTATGCCCTGCATTACCTTGTTCTGCGCGCCAATGCCGGATCGCCCACGGAACGGCTCCGTAAAATCAGACCGGGGCTAAGCCTTGGCCTTCTGACATCCATCATCGGCTTTGGCGCACTATCGCTCAGCCCCACCCAATTGCTCTCCCAGATCGCGGTTTATTCCATCGCCGGTCTGATCGCGGCCTATTGTTCGGTGCTGTTCCTGCTGCCCCTGATCCCAGCCCGCGATGTCCAGCCATCCTCGCCGATCCGCAAACTCCATGACGGCTTGCAAGTCGCCATTGGCAAAACCTTCGCCCCGATCCGCGTGCGGCTGATCGCAAGTGCCGCGATCATCATCACCCTTGCCCTTGCAGCCTTCCTGATCCCCGGCAATAACGATATCCGCCAGTTCGGTCACGGCAATGACGCCCTGATAGCGGATGCCGGAAACATTGCAGATATCCTCGGCCTTGGCGGCAGCCCCGTCTTCATCCGCATTGACGGGGATGATCCCCAAGCCCGCCTTGAAACCGGCGAAGCAGTAAGCGATGCCCTGACACCGCTGATCGCCGATAACCGCCTTGGCGGCATGATCGGCCTGTCCGATCTGATCCCGTCCATCACCCGGCAAACCGAAAACCGCGATCTGGTCATAACCGGCCTTTATGATCGCTTTGGCCCGGCCCTTTCCGATCAGTTGCCGGTCAACATCCCCGCGCCGGATAAGGATGCCGATTACCTAATCCCCGATGACAACGCGGCAAACACATTGCCCGAAATCACCCGCCTGCATTCCGGCGGATCGGACATCATCCGGCTTCGCAACGCAACCGATATTGACGCCATCCGCACCGCCCTTGGCGATATCCAGAACGTCACCCTGATCAACCCGCCCACCGCGATCAGCAACCAGTTTGCCGCCTACCGCCTGTGGGCATGGATTGCCTTGGGGGGCGCGCTTTGTGTTGCCGCCATCCTTGCGGTTTTGCGTTACGGGCTTCAAACCGGCATCTGCGTTTTTGCCGCCCCCGCCGGGGCGATCCTGTTTGCCGTGCTGGGCGGTTATGCCTTTGGCATCGCCCAAAGCTTCTTTACCACCATGGCACTGTTTCTGGTCTTTGCCATCGGGGCTGATTACGTGCTGTTTCTGGCCGAAAGCCGCAACGGAACCCATGATGACGACACCCGCCTTGCGGTATTGCTGTCGCTGATCAGCAGCGTGCTTGCCTTTGGCCTGCTTGCCACATCATCCGTACCGCTGGTGCGCGATATCGGATCGATGATTGCCATCGGCCTGATCGGGGCGTGGTTCCTGGCCTTCTGGATGACCGCACCGACAGAAACCAATCATAACGCGCAAACCCAAAATCAGCGGGGACAAGAATAGTGAAACCCGATTTCGATATCGCCGTTATCGGTGCCGGACCCGCCGGATCGGTCATTGCCAAATTCCTCCATGATGCCGGCATGGCCGTTACCGTGCTCGAAGCCGAAACCTTCCCGCGCTTCGTGATCGGCGAAAGCCTGCTGCCCAATTGCATGAATGTGCTCGAACGCGCCGGGCTTTTGGATGCCGTGACCGATGCCGGGTTCCAGTTCAAAAACGGTGCCCTCTTCGAATGCGGCCCCCAATATATGTCGATTGATTTTCGCCAGAATTTCGAACCATCCGATTGCTGGGGCACCACGTTTCAGGTTAAGCGCGCCCGCTTTGATCAGATTCTGGCAGGTGAGACCGCGCGCGCCGGGGTCGATATCCGCTTTGGCCATCGCGTCACATCAGCAAAGCTTGCCGATGGCGATTGCCGCCTTGGCTTCACCGATGCCAATGGCAATCCGGGCGAACTTCGTGCCGGTTTTGTTGTCGACGCCAGCGGCTATGGCCGCGTCCTTCCTCGCATGCTCGGCCTTGCCCGGCCCGGCAAGTCGATTGAACGCCGTGCCCTCTTCACCCATATGCGCGATCACATCACCGATCCCGGCTATGACCGCGAAAAAATCCTGATCACGGTGCATCCGACCCGTCATGAAATCTGGTACTGGCTGATCCCGTTTTCCGATGGCACCGCGTCCGTCGGCGCGATTTATGCCGATAATGATCCGGCCTTTGTCGGCATGTCGGATCAGGACATTTTCAATCAGTTGATCAACGATACCCGTCTCGGAAGCCTGCTGGCTAATGCAGAACCGATCCGCGACCTCAATTCCATCGCCGGATATAGCGCACAATCGGAAAAACTTTTTGGCGATGGTTATGTGCTGCTCGGCAATTCGGCGGGCTTCCTTGATCCGGTCTTTTCATCGGGTGTCACCATCGCCCTGCATTCTGCCGAACTGGCCGCCAAGGCCTTGATCGCGCGTCATAATGGCAATGCTGTCGACTGGAACATGGATTTCGCCGACCCGCTGTCAAAGGGGGTCGATACGTTCCGGGCTTACGTCGATGCATGGTATGATGGACGGTTACAGACGATTATTTTCAATCAGCCCGATGACGATTCACAACTGAAACGTATGGTCGTTTCGATCCTTGCAGGTTATGCATGGAACATGGAAAACCCGCTGGTCGCCAAAACCGAACGTTATCTTGAGATGTTGCACGATCTATGCGCTCCGTCGTCGTAAAAACCCTTGTCGCTGGCATGCTTGCCACGGGCCTGAGCGCCTGTGAAACAATGAACATGCCCGATCTGACAATGCCCGACTTTTCCATGCCCGATGTCTTCACATCAACACCGGCGCAAACCGTGATGCTTGACGAGGGCTATGAATTCACCCTGCCCGAACAACCGTGGGACAGCGACGAAACCCTCGACGTCACCCAGCAGGTCACCGCAAACTGGAAAAACACCAGCAGCAACGAAACCGAAACCGGCACCTTTCAGGCCCGCATATCGCTTGAACGCGATCACGCCCGCATCGTCATGATCGATGATCTGGGCCGTCGCGCGATTGATATCGACTGGTCGACCGATGCCCTGTCGGTCCAAACCGCCGACTGGCTGCCCGCAACACTTGATGCACGCCGTATGCTGGCCGATATCGTCATGGTCTATTGGCCGCTCGATGTCGTGCGCGATGCCCTGCCCCGCGATCTGTCGATCCGCGAAACCATGGGCGAACGGATGCTTCGCATCGATAGCAACGGCCGCTTCTATGCCCGGATCGAACGCCCGGTTCGCGATATCTGGCAGGGTTTCGCCAAAATCCGCAACGAACGTTTCGGCTATGTCATCACGATCCAGTCAAAACACACTGGATCGTCGTCATGACGCTGGGCTCGCTGTATCTTTCCGCCCTTGGCATCGTATCGGCCCTTGGCACCGGGATCGATGAAACCCGTGCAACCCTGTTTGGCGACCGCCCGGCGGACATGATCGCACGCGATGGCTTCCTGCCCGACCGCGCCACGATCCTTGGCACTGTCGTCACCGATCCGGCCCCTCTGCCCGAAAACCTAGCCCGCCACGATACCCGCAACAACCGTCTGCTTTGGGCCGCAACCCGACAGATCGAAACCGACATCACCGATCTGATTGCCGATATTGGTCGCGCCCACATTGGCGTCATCATCGGCACCAGCACATCGGGCATCGAAGAAGGCACAACCGATTACGAAGCCGCCCTTGATGGCGGGGCCTTCCCCGAAACATTCCTGTATAGCCATCAGGAAATCGGATCGCCTGCCGATTTCCTGCGCGATGCCTTTGATCTTGGCGGACCATCTTATGCGATTTCAACCGCCTGCTCGTCCAGTGCCAAGGGTTTTGCCGCCGGGGCGCGCCTGATCAATACCGGGCTGTGTGATGCGGTTCTGGTCGGCGGCGTCGATAGCCTCTGCCGTCTGACCGTGCGCGGCTTTGATGCCCTGCAATCGGTTTCAAACGGCCTTTGTAATCCCATGAGCCTTAACCGCGACGGTATCAATATCGGCGAGGGGGCTGCGATCTTCATCCTGCGCCGTAATGCCCATCCCGACACGGATGCCATCGAATTGCTCGGCGTCGGTGAAAGCTCCGACGCCCATCACCCCAACGCCCCGCATCCCGATGGCCGGGGGGCCGCCATGGCAATGCAAAACGCGCTTTCCAATGCCAAACTCAAACCATCCGACATCGCCTATATCAATCTGCACGGCACCGCGACCCCGCTTAATGACGGCATGGAAGCCCGTGCCGTTTGTGATGTCTTGGGGGCCAATGTCCAGGCAAGCTCCACCAAACCCATGACCGGCCATACGCTGGGCGCTGCGGGTGCCATCGAAGCCGCGATGCTCTGGCTCTCGCTTTGCGATGCCGCCGATGGCGCCCCCCTGCCGCGCCATATCTGGGACGGTGCATCTGATCCCGAAATTCCCGACATCAATCTGGTGACCGAACCGGGCACGAAATTGCCCCCTTCGGATCGGCTGGCGATGATGAGCAACTCGTTCGCCTTTGGCGGCAGCAACGTCTCGGTCATTCTGGGCCGTGGCTGGAACCGGGGGAACCGCGCATGAATGCGTCTGTTAAACCCGCCTTCCCACCAGCCTTCCCGCCCGTCGAAACGCTGGTGCCGCACGCGGCCCCCATGCTTCTGATCGACCGCATTCTCGCTGCCGACGCCGAAAGCCTGACGGCCGAAGTCCGCATCACCAAAAACAGCCTGTTCTTCACCCCCATGCACGGCGTCCCCGCCTATGTCGGGATTGAGTATATCGCCCAGTCGGTCGCCGCCTATAGCGGCTGGCGCGCCCAGTCTGCCGCCCCCGGCACTGCACCCAAAATCGGCTATCTGCTCGGCACGCGCAAAATGACCATGGCGTGCGACGGCTTTGCCGATGGCGATGTACTTGTCATCCATGTGCAGAACATTTTCGAAGACGGCGAAATGGGTGTGTTTGACGGCGAAGTCCGCAAAGGTGACGAAACCCTTGTGACGGCCCGCATCAATGTCTATCAGCCCAATGACGCCGCATCTGTATCAGCATCCGAAACCCCAACCAGCAACCAAGAAACGACAAAGCCATGACAGAAACCATTCTGGTAACAGGTGCAAGCAAGGGGATCGGTGCCGCCACCGCGCGCCGTCTTGCAAGGGACGGTTTTGATATCGTCGTCCATTATCATTCCGATCTGGCCGGTGCCGAAACCGTCCGCGATGACATCATTGCCCTTGGCCGTACCGCACGTCTGATCCAGTTCGATATCGCCGACCGCGACGCGACGCGCGCCGCACTTGAGGCCGACATTGCCGATCATGGCGCGCCCTATGGCGTGATCCTCAATGCCGGGCTGACCCGCGATGGGCCTTTCCCGGCCCTTGAAGACGACGATTGGGACCGGGTTCTGCACACCAATCTCGATGGCTTTTACAATGTGATCAAACCGCTGATCATGCCGATCATTCAACGGCGCAAGGGCGGGCGGATTGTCGCGCTTACCTCCATCGCCGGGATCGCCGGCAATCGCGGGCAGGTCAATTACGCCGCCTCAAAGGCCGGGATCATCGGGGCTGTCAAATCGCTTGCCCTTGAACTCGCCAAACGCAAAATCACCGTCAATGCCGTTGCCCCCGGCGTGATCGAAACCCAGATGACCGGCGACCTGCCAGAGGACGAGGTCAAGGCGATGATCCCGATGCGCCGTTACGGCACCACCGACGAGGTTGCCGCAACCATCGCGTTTCTGTGCAGCCCCGATGCGTCCTACATCACGCGTCAGGTCATCAGTGTGAATGGGGGCATGTTATGAGCAAAGGCACATCCTCCACCCGCCGCGTGGTCATCACCGGCATGGCGGGCATCACCGCCCTTGGTGATAATTGGGAAGCCATTTCATCGCGCATGGCAGCGGGTGAAACCGGCATCCGGCGCATGCACGATTGGGATGGCAAATATGATCTGCGCACCCGCCTTGCCGCCCCGGTGCAGGACTTCACGCTCAAGGGTAAATTCAGCCGCAAACAGCTCCGCAGCATGGGCCGTGTCGCGCAGATGTCGGTCGATGCCACCGACAAGGCATTGGAAATGGCCGGCCTTCGTGATGATACCGCCATCCTTCAGGGCGGGCGTCTTGGCATTGCCTATGGCTCGTCATTTGGCAGCACCCCGCCCGTTCTCGGCTTCACCCGCCTGATGGAACATGGCGACAGCAACGCCATCACCGCCACCAGCTACATCCAGATGATGAGCCACACGGCAGCCGTCAATATCGGCGTGCTATACGGCATTTCCGGGCGCATCATCCCGACCTCGACCGCCTGCACATCGGGCAGCATGGGGATCGGTTACGCCTACGAGGCGATCAAATTCGGCATGCAGGACCTGATGATCGCGGGCGGGGCGGAGGAACTCTGCCCCACCATGGTCGCCGTGTTCGATACCCTGTTTGCCACCAGCACCAGTAACGACGCCCCGGAACTGTCCCCGCGCCCCTATGATGCAAGGCGCGATGGTCTGGTGATCGGCGAAGGGGCCGGAACGCTTATTCTGGAAGAATACGAACACGCCAAGGCCCGCGGGGCGACCATCTATGGCGAAATCGTCGGCTTCGCCAGCAATTCGGACGGCGCACACATCACCCAACCCGCCGCCGACAAAATGGAAGTGGCGCTCCGCAAATCGCTTGAAACGGCTGGCCTATCCCCCTCCGATATCGATATCGTCAACGGCCACGGCACCGCGACCGATCACGGCGACCTCGCCGAAAGCAAGGCAACCCGTGCGGTGTTTGACCGCGCCATCCCGATGCACACGCTCAAGGGCCATTTCGGCCACAGCCTTGGTGCATGTGGTGCCATCGAAGCGTGGCTTGGCCTTGAAATGATGCGCGAAGGCAAATTTGTCGCCACCGCCAATCTTGAACAGGTCGACCCGGAATGCGCCGAACTTGATTACATCTTTGGCGACGCCAGAAGCCTCTCGGCGGAACATATGATGAGCAACAATTTCGCCTTTGGCGGCATCAACACATCCCTGATCTTCCGGCAAATCTGATTTTACCGGCCCAACAAAAAACCCCGGCATCTGCCGGGGTTTTGCGTTTCAGGCCGCATTTCTATCCGCCGGGATCGATGCCGTCGCCTCGATCTCGATCAGGGCTTCGTCTTCGACAAGCGCGCTTACCACAACCATCGTCATCGCCGGGAAATTCTTGCCAAGCACGCGGCGATAGGCCTCGCCGACCTCGCGCTGTTTCGCAAGATATTCCTTCTTGTCGACCACGTACCATGTCAGCCTTGTCAAATGTTCCGGCCCGCCACCGGCGGCCTCCAGCACATCGACAATATTGCGCAGCGCCTGTTCCATCTGACCGACGAAATCCTTGGCGACAAAGACCTGATCAGCGTTCCAGCCGATCTGCCCGCCGATATAAAGCGGCACCCCGTCGGCCAGCACGCCATTTGCGTAACCCTTGGGCGGTTTCCATCCGTCTGGCTGAATGATTTTATGCATCTTTTTCTACCATTTCATTGATTTCGTTGTCGATTTTGGCACGCAAATCATCGGGCCACGGCACCGATTTCCCGGCACCCCTTCTGGTAAACACCAGCGTCGCTGTCATCGAAAGGCGTTGCTCATCACCACAGACAGCCGTGATTTCAAGATCAAGGCTTGATCGCCCCAACCGTTTCGGCACCAGCCGAAATTCAAGCATCTCGCCAAGGCGGCTTGGCGCGGTAAAACTGATCTGAAGCCCCGCGGTCGGCACCGCCACCTCGTCAACCCCATGCATCTGCGCAAAGCTGAACCCGATGCGGTCCTCGAACCATTCTTCGACCGTCGCATTGATCATTTCGAAATAGCGCGGATAAAAAACGATCCCCGCCGGGTCGCAATGCTGAAACAGGACTTTCTGGGCATAGGTGAACATTGTCATCTCACACCCCCAGATACCGGTCGGCAAGATCATCACTCAGATCACCGACCGCCCCCGTCCATGCGGTAACGCCCTTTTCGACGACCACATAACGGTCCGCAACGCCCGATAATTCTTTCAACGACTTATCGACGACAAGGATCGATAACCCCGATTGCTTCAACCGGTTGATCGCGGCCCAAATCTCCTGCCGCACCACCGGGGCAAGCCCCTCGGTTGCTTCATCAAGGATCAAAAGCCTTGGGTTGGTCATCAATGCCCGCCCGATGGCCAGCATCTGCTGCTCCCCCCCCGAAAGCGTCATCGCCTTCTGATCGCGCCGTTCGGCAAGCCTTGGGAACAGGTCCGACACCCGGTCAAAATCCCATTCACCGGCCCGTGCCGCCGCCATCAGGTTTTCCATCACGCTTAACCGGGCAAAGCACCGCCGTCCTTCGGGGACAAGCCCGATGCCAAGGCGTGCGGCCTTGTGCGATGGCAGTTTCGCAAGATCGGTATCGGCAAAGCGGACCTCGCCATCCCGGTGGCTCATCATCCGACAGATGGTCTTGATCGTCGTGGTCTTGCCCATGCCGTTGCGCCCCATAAGCGCAACCGCCTCGCCCTCATTCACGATCAGATCAACACCAAACAATGCCTGTGACGCACCATAAAATGCGGTGATGCCTGATACTTCCAGAAGTGCGCTCATGATCAGGCTTCCTCCCCCAGATACGCCCGCTTGACGTCTTCATTGCCACGAATATCGTCAACCGTGCCGGTCGCAATCACCCGCCCATAGACCAGAACCGAAATCCGGTCGGCCAGCGCAAAGACCGCGTCCATATCATGTTCGACCAGAAGGATCGGCGCTTCTGCCCGCAACCCATCCAGGAAACCGGTCAACCGTTTGGACCCTTCCGGCCCCATGCCCGCCATCGGCTCGTCGAGCAAAAAGGCGCGCGGTTTAAGTGCCAAGGCAACCGCCATTTCAAGCTGCCTGCGTTCGCCGTGCGATATGTCGGCGGCCCGCATCTGGGCCCGGTCGGCAAGGCCAACCCGCTCCAATTGCGCCATCGCAGGTTCGATCAACGACGCATCGCTAAGCACCGGCTTGAAAAACCGGAAGATTTTCCCGCTGACCGATTGCTGCGCCAGAACGACGTTCTGAAGCACGGAGAATTCCGGCATCAGCGATGACACCTGAAATGTCCGCGCCAACCCCATGCGGGATCGTTCCACCGCATCCAGATCGCCGATATCGCGCCCGCCAAAACGGATGTCGCCGCTATCAGGTTTGATCTCGCCCGCGATCTGCTTGATCAGGGTGGATTTCCCCGCCCCGTTCGGCCCGATCAGGGCATGGATTTCACCGGGCATAAGGTCCAGCGACACATTGTCACTCGCCAGCAACGCGCCGAACTGCTTGGTGACATTGGATAGTGAAAGAATGGCTTCAGGCATGTTTGCGCTCCCCCGCCAGAAGGCCAATCAGGCCACCGCGTGCAAACAGCACCACCACCAGCAACAGAATACCCAGCGGCAATTGCCAATATTCGAACATGCCGCCCAGAAGATGTTCCAGAATGATGTAAAGTGCCGCCCCCGCGACCGGACCAAACAGCCGCCCGACCCCGCCAAGAATGACAAACACCATGATTTCACCCGACATATGCCATGACAGCATCGACGGGCTGACAAACCGGTTCAGATCGGCATAAAGCGCACCGGCCCATGCGGTAATCATCGCTGAAATCACAAACGCCACCAGACGCACACGAAACGGCGCAATGCCAATCGCCATCATCCGCTGGCTGTTTTGCCGCGCCCCATGCAGGGCCAAACCAAACCGCGACCGGATCAGAACAGCCGAAAACGCAATCGCAACACCGAGCATCGCGGCACACAGCGCAAAGAAGCTGATCGGGTCAAGCGTGTTCAGACCCGGGAAGCTGTTGCGCACATAAATCGAAAGCCCGTCTTCCCCACCATAGGCCGGCCAGGAAATCGCGAAATAATAAATCATCTGCGCAAAGGCCAGCGTGATCATGATGAAATAGACCCCACTGGTCCGAAGCGTGATCGCCCCGATCAGAAGCGCCACCAGTGCCGATGCAATCAATGCCACGATCCAGATGACAATCATCTGCGTGCTGCCGTTGATTTCAAAGGGTGCCGTCATGATCGGCTCGTAATTCAGCGCATGGCTGGCAAGGATCCCGGCGGCATAGCCCCCGATCCCGAAAAATGCCGCATGACCAAATGACACAAGCCCGCCAAAGCCAAGCGCGATATTAAGCCCGACCCCCGCCATGCCAAGGATCGCAACCTTGGTCGCAAGGGTGATGATAAACGGTTCGCCCATGATCTGTGCGATCACCGGCACCGCAATCAGCAACGCTGCCAGAACGATATTAAGGATGGTTTCGCGGTTCATGCTCATATCAGGCTTCCGTCCCGAACAAACCGCTTGGCCGCAGGAAAAGCACCAGCGCCATAACGATATAAATCAGCATCGATGCAAGGGCCGACCCAATCGCCGTCGCACTTGCCGGATCAAAAAACGCCTCGAACCCGATGGGCAGCAAAAACCGCCCCATCGTGTCGGTAAAGCCCACCAGAAGCGATCCGACAAGTGCGCCTTTGATCGACCCGATCCCGCCAATCACGATCACAACGAATGCAAGGATCAGAACCGGCTCGCCCATGCCGACCTGAACCGATTGCGTCGTGCCGACAAACGCCCCCGCCAGCCCGGCCAACGCCGCACCCAGCGCAAAAACAATCGTGTAAAGCCGGTCGATATTGATCCCGAGTGCCGCAATCATTTCACGGTCGGCTTCGCCCGCACGAATGCGCGTGCCAAGCCGCGTCTTGCCAATCAGCAGGAACAGCCCGCCCGCCACCATCAGACCAGCCACAATAATCGCCAGCCGAAAAATCGGATATTGCGATCCACCAGGGATAGTTACCGTGCCCGAAAGGGCTTCGGGAACATTTAAAAACAGCGGGAAAGACCCGAAAATCCACCGGGTTCCTTCGGAAAAAATAAGAATAAGCGCAAATGTCGCTAGCACCTGATCAAGGTGATCGCGTTTATAAAGCCTGCGGATCACCAGCATCTCAACCAGCGCCCCTGCAAGGGCGGCCGCCATCAAACTCGCGACAAGGCCAAGCCAGAATGAACCGGTCCACGCCGCAACGGCCGCGCACGCAAACGCGCCCACCATATAAAGCGACCCGTGCGCCAGATTGATCAGCCCCATGACACCAAAAACAAGCGTCAGACCCGATGCCATCAGAAACAGCATGACCCCCGACTGAAGGCCGTTCAGAAGCTGTTCCAGAAATAAAGAAAACATAAAGGAAAACTCCGTCGCAAGATGGCGGGCATCAGCCCCGGAAACCGGACACCAATGCCCGCCGAACCTGCCAGTCTATGAAACAGACTTCGTCGTTACATCGCACATTCCGATGCATAGGCATCGGCATGATCGATAAGGGCTGTGCCAATGATCTTGTTGGTCAGAACGTCGCCTTCCTTCACCACTTCACGGACATAGATGTCCTGGATCGGATGCTGGTTCGGGCCAAAGATGAATTTGCCACGGACGGAATTGAAGTCCGCCGCCCGCAGTGCATCACGGAAGGCGTCCTTGTCATTGACGTCGGCCTTCGCCATTGCCGAAAGCAACAGGTTGGCCGTATCAAAGCCATATGACGCATAGATCGACGGCAGGCGGCCATATTCCGCCTGGAAGGTTTCGACAAACGCCTTGTTGGTATCGTTGTCGATATCCTTGGACCAGTTGGCAGTGTTCTTGATGCCAATCGCCGCATCGCCAATCGCGCCAAGAATCCCCTGATCAAGCGAGAATGCCGGCCCGATCAACGGAATATCCACACCCGACTGGGCATACTGTTTCATGAACGCAATGCCCATGCCGCCCGGCAGGAAGAAGAACACGCTATCCGCACCCGATGCACGGATCTGCGCGATTTCGGCCGCATAGTCGGTCTGGCCAAGCTTGGTGTAAACCTCGCCCGATACATCGCCCAGATAGAAACGCTTGAAACCGGCGATGGAATCCTTGCCCGCCGGATAGTTCGGCGCCATCACAAAGGTTTTCTCGTAACCGGCACTGGTCGCATAACCGCCTGCGGCTTCATGCAGGTTGTCGTTCTGATACGAAACGCTGAAATAATTCGGGTTGCAGCCCTTGCCCGCCAATTGCGACGGTGCGGCATTGACCGAAAGATAAAACTTGTCCTGTGCCACCGCCGACGGCACCACCGCCATCGCCAGGTTCGACCAGATGATACCGGTCAGAACGTCGACCTTCTCGCTCTGGATCATTTTATCGGCAAGCTGAACCGCGATATCGGGTTTCTGCTGATCGTCTTCGATCACAACCGTCAGGTCCGGGTTGTTCGCCTGCTTGACGGCGAGCATGAAACCATCACGCGCATCGATGCCAAGCCCCGCACCGCCCCCCGAAAGGGTCGTGATCATGCCAACCTTGACCGGCTCGGCCTGTGCCGCCCCCGCCATCAGTAACGCAGCCAAAGCTGCAATTGTCGTCTTAGTGCCCTTCATCAAAGCCTCCGTGTTTATATGTTTTTATCTACTCAGCAACACGTTGATCCCGCGACTTTTTCTATCATCTGTCGTCGCAGTTTTGTGAACCTGATGCCTGCCCCTGATTTTGCAGTGTTCCATCAGGCCCGTCCATCCTCAAAGCGTGGTTCGCACCCGCCAGAGTTCCGGAAACAGTTCAACTTCCAGCATTTTTTTAAGGTAGCTCACCCCGCCGGTCCCCCCGGTCCCGCGTTTGAAGCCAATGACGCGCTCCACCGTGGTCACATGGTTGAACCGCCAACGCCGGAAATAATCCTCAAAATCCACCAGCTTCTCGGCCAGTTCATAAAGCGGCCAATGCTTTTCCGGTGCGCTGTAAACCCGATGCCACGCCGCAATCACCTCGTCATGTGCCGCGTATGGCGCACTGACATCACGCGATAACACCGCATCGGGCACCGCAATCCCCTCGCGCGCCAAAAGCGCCAGCGCCTCGTCATAAAGGCTGGGCGTTGCCAGTTCGGCGTTGAGCATCTCGGTAATGTCATCGCGGTGCGCATGCGGGCGCAACATCGCATGGTTACGATTGCCTAACATAAACTCGATCTGGCGATACTGGTATGACTGGAAGCCCGACGACGGGCCCAGCGCATCGCGAAAAGTCGTATAATCACTTGGCGTCATGGTCCGCAAAACGTCCCACGCATTGTTCAATTGCTCGAATATCCGCGATACCCGTGCCAGCATCTTGAATGCCGGTTGCAGACGGCCTTCGCGAATGGCATCGCGTGCGGCGGTAATTTCACGGATCGCAAGCTTCATCCACAATTCGGATGTCTGATGCTGAATGATAAACAGCAATTCATCCTGCGCATCGGTCAAGGGATGCTGGGCGGTCAGAACCGCATCAAGCGCCAGATAATCGCCATACGACATCTGATCGGAAAAATCGGTGCGCGCGCCCTCGGTGCTGGGGTCATAGGGCTGGTTCATCGGGCAGCCGGTATTTTGGGTTTTATCGCTCATGTCACGGCATTCCTTTTGTGGAATTCCGGCTTGTCCCAGGCCCGCGTTTCCATGATCTCGGCCAGAATCTTCACCGCGCCATCAACATCGTTGTTGTCGATATAAAGCGGGGTAAAGCCGAACCGGATGATATCAGGTGCCCTGAAATCACCAATCACGCCACGCGCGATCAGCGCCTGCATCACCGCATAGCCATCTGCGAATTTGAACGAAACCTGCGATCCGCGCTTGTTCGCATCACGCGGGCTTGCCAGTTCCAGCATCGGGCAGCTTGCCTCGACCCCGGCAATGAACTGCTCGCAAAGCTCAATGCTGCGTTTGCGGATATCGGCCATCTCGACCCCATCCCACGCCTTCATCGCCTCTTCCAGAACCGTCATCTGAATGACCGGCGGCGTGCCAACCCGCATCCGCGAAACATCCGGTGCCGGGCTGTATTCAAGGTCAAAGGCAAACGGTGCAGCATGGCCCAACCATCCCGACAATGCCGGGCGAACTGTCTGGGCGTGATCGGGCCGGACATAAATGAAGGCTGGCGCACCGGGGCCACCATTGAGATACTTGTAGGTACAACCGACCGCAAAATCGGCTTCGCATCCCGCAAGGTCGACCGGAACCGCCCCCACCGAATGCGCCAGATCCCAGATCACAATCGCCCCCGCATCATGGGCCATCTTGGTGATCCGTTTCATGTCATACATCCGCCCGGTGCGATAATCGACATGGGTCAGCATCAGAACCGCAAGGTCTTCGTTGATCAGGCTTTCGACATCTTCCGGGTTTGGCGTCTTAAGCACATGGCCCTTATCAAGGCTTTTGATCAAGCCATCGGCGATATAAAGGTCGGTCGGGAAATTGCCATTGTCGGAAACCACCACCTTGCGATCCGGGTTCATTTCAAGCGCACTGGCAAGCGCCTGATAAACCTTGATCGACAATGTATCGCCCATCACCACCGTACCCGCTGCCGCCCCGATCAGACGCGCGACCAGATCGCCAACGCGTGTCGGTTGCTCCATCCACCGGGCATCGTTCCAGCCCCGGATAAGCATCTCGCCCCATTCATCACTGATCATGGCTTTCGCCCGCGCTGCCGCCGTTTTCGGCATCGCGCCAAGCGAATTACCGTCAAGGTAAATCACCCCGTCAGGGATATGGAACAAGGCTTTGGTGGCGGCGAAGTCAATCATGCAGACATTTCCTGTTTCAGGCGGAATCGCTGGATTTTTCCAGTCGCGGTTTTCGGTAGTGCGTCGATAAACAGGATCGAACGCGGATATTTATAAGGTGCAATCGTCGCCTTGACATGATCCTGCAAAAGCTTCGCCATTTCGGGCGACGGATTGGCATTCGGGGTCAATACCACATGCGCCTGCACGATATAACCGCGTTCCTCGTCAGCAGCCGCCACCACCGCACATTCCGCCACATCCGGATGCGACAGCAACGCCGCCTCGACCTCCGGCCCGGCAATGTTATAGCCCGACGAAACGATCATATCGTCATTACGCGCGGCAAAATGGAAATAGCCGTCGCTATCGACAAAAAACGCATCCCCCGTCAGGTTCCAGCCATCGCGCACATAACCCAATTGCCGATCATCGGCCAGATACCGGCACCCGGTCGGCCCGCGCACGGCAAGCTTGCCAATCGTGCCAACCGGAAGCTCGTTCATTTCATCATCAACGATCCTGGCTTCATATCCGCCCACCGGTCGCCCGGTGCAGGCCGGATGACTGTCGCCAAACCGGTTGGAAATAAAGATATGCAGCATCTCGGTGGCACCAATGCCGTCCAGCATCGGCTTGCCGGTCTTTTCCATCCATGCCTTGTAAACCGGGGCTGGCAAAGTTTCCCCGGCTGAAACGGCGGCCCGAAGGGATGATAAATCCGCCCCGTCATCCATCGCGGCCAGCATCGCCCGATATGCCGTCGGTGCGGTAAAGCACACGGTTGCCTTATAGGTTTCGATAATCTCGATCATGTTGGGCGGCGATGCCTTTTCAAGCAGCGTCGCCGTCGCCCCGAACCGCAGCGGAAAGACGGCCAGCCCGCCAAGCCCGAATGTAAAGGCAAGCGGCGGCGATCCGACAAACACGTCATCGGGCGTCACATTCAGAACTTCCTTGGCATAGCCATCGGCAATGATCAGAAGATCACGATGGAAATGCATGGTGGCCTTGGGCTCCCCCGTCGTGCCCGATGTAAAGCCCAGCAACGCCACATCATCGCGTCCGGTCTTGACCGCCTCATATTTCACCGATTTGGTCAGCGCGATGCGATCAAGCTCCGCGTCATGATTGGCCGTACCGTCAAATCCGATGACTTTCTTAAGGAATTTACTGTCCTTGGCACACGCCACCAGTTCATCCATCAGGCGCGTATCGCAAAGGGCAAATTCGATCTCGGCCTTGTCAACGATCTGCGCCAGTTCCCCTGCACGCAGCATCGGCATGGTATTGACCACAACCGCCCCCGCCTTGGTCGCGGCTAACCAGCACGCCACCATCGCCGGATTATTGGCCGACCGGATCAGAACGCGGTTGCCGGGCTTGACCCCATAATCCTCGGCCAGCGCATGGGCAATCCGGTTGGTCCAGTCGGATAATTCCTTGTATGTCCGCTGGCGGCCATTGCCGATCAATACGGTATTATCGCCAAATCCCTGTTCGACCATCCGGTCGGTCAGCTCGACCCCGGCATTGAGATATTCGGGATACTGAAACTTTTCGAGGTTAAAGACCGGCCAACTTTCGACCGGTGGCAGATTGTCCCTTGCGAACGTATCGCTATGTGCGGTCGGACCCAGAACGTGCGACATGGTTAAGCCCCTGATACAGCTATTTTTGTGCCAGCGTTTGCCGTGCAATGATTATTTTTTGGACGTCTGACGCGCCTTCGTAAATCCGAAGGGCGCGAATTTCCCTATACAGCGTTTCAACGATGTGACCAGAACGCACACCATCGCCGCCATGTATTTGTACCGCCTTGTCGATGACGGTTTGGGCATGATCTGTTGAATAAAGTTTTGCCATCGCGGCCTCGCGCGACACCCGCGATGCCCCGCTATCCTTAAGCCACGCGGCGCGATAAACCAGAAGCGCACTGGCATCGACATCAAGTGCCATGTCGGCCACATGCCCCTGCACCATCTGCAAATCAAAAAGCGGCGCGCCAAACAGTTCGCGGGACTGAACGCGACTGATGGTTTCGTCCAACGCCCGACGGGCAAAGCCCAATGCAGCGGCGGCAACGGTCGACCGGAACACGTCCAGAACCGACATCGCGATCTTGAACCCTTCGCCGGGAAGGCCAATCAGCGCGGTTGCCGGAATACGGCAATCATCAAATTTCAACCGCGCCAGCGGATGCGGCGCAATGGTTTCCAGCCGCTCGGCAATCGAAAGGCCCGCTGTGTCGGCCGGCACCAGAAACGCCGAAAGCCCCTTGGCCCCCGGTGCCTCGCCAGTGCGGGCAAACACGCAATAAAAATCGGCAATCCCGCCATTGGAAATCCAGGTTTTCTCGCCATTCAGCACGAAATGGCCGCCATCGGACCGCGCATCAAGCGCGATATTGGCAACGTCTGATCCCGATTGCGGTTCGGTCAGGGCAAAGGCGGCAATCGCCTTGCCGGACCGTACTTTCGGCAGGATCTCTGCGCGCTGGGCCCTGGTGCCAAACAGCGAAATCGCCCCGCTGCCAAGCCCCTGCATGGCAAAGGCAAAATCGGCCAGCCCGTCATAACGCGCCAGCGTCTCGCGGATCAGGCAAAGCGACCGGACGTCAAGCTTCGCCCCGTCCTGATCGGGGTCACAATCCGGGTCAATCGCCGCATGCTTCAGCCACCCGCCATCATTAAGCCGCGCCACCAGATCGCGGCACGCCCCATCGACATCATGATGATCAATACCGTCAAGATTGGCCGCCGCCCACGCATCAAGCCGTGCGGCAAGCTCGCGGTGCCGGTCTTCGAAAAACGGCCAGTCAAGATAGGACGTATCAGCCATCAGTTCCCCTCGAACACCGGTTTTTCCTTGGCGACAAATGCCTTGTAGGCGCGGTTGAAATCCTCGGTCTGCATGCAGATCGCCTGCGCCTGCGCTTCGGCCTCAATCGCCTGCTCGATCCCCATATTCCATTCCTGCGCCAGCATGGTTTTCGTCATCATGTGACCGAAATTCGGGCCTTCGGAAATCCGGGTCGCAAGCGCTATCGCCTCGGCCTCCAGAACGTCACTCTCGACCAGCCGGTTATAGAAGCCCCAACGCTCGCCCTCATCGGCACTCATGGATCGTCCGGTATAAAGAAGTTCCGCCGCCCGGCCCTGCCCGATGATGCGCGGCAGGATCGCACATGCCCCCATGTCACACCCCGCAAGCCCGACACGGGTAAACAGGAACGCTGTTTTCGATACCGGGGTCGCAATGCGCAAATCGGATGCCATGGCAATGATCGCCCCGGCACCAACGCAAATGCCATCGACGGCTGCAATCACCGGCTTGCCACAGCCAATGATCGCCTTGACCAGATCGCCGGTCATGCGGGTAAATTCCAGAAGCCCCTTCATGTCCTTGTCGATCAGCGGGCCGATAATGTCGTGCACATCCCCACCCGAACAGAAATTGCCGCCGTTCGATCCAAACACCACCGCCTTGATATCATCGGCATAGACCAGATCGCGGAACGTATCGCGAAGCTCGGCATAACTCTCGAACGTCAGCGGGTTTTTGCGTTCCGGCCGATCCAGCGAAATGACCGCAACATCGCCTTCCATGCGCCAGTTGAAATGCATTGGCGTGATGTTTGCCATCTTAGTCATGGTGCGCCTCGTTATGATGATAAACAGTCCGAAGAATACGGATCAGGGCATCGGCATCATGGGCCGACAGATCGGAAAACAGCTCGGAAACCCAGCCTTCATGCACCAATGCCCGCTCGGCAAAATCCTTCTCGCCCGCTTCCGTCAGGCGCACGATCGATGCCCGCCGATCATTTTCAACCGGCACCCGGACCAGCATCCCCTCGGTGACAAGCCGGTCAACAATCCCGGTGACATTGCCGTTTGAAACCATCAACGCACTTGAAAGCTCGCTCATGCGCATGCCATCGCGGGACCGGTAAAGGGCGGCCATCACGTCAAAGCGCGGCAGGGTGGAGCCGAATTCAAGGCGCATCTTCTCGCGAAGCTCGCCCTCGATCTTGCGCGACACTTTCAGGATTTGCAGCCACGCCCGAAGGCGCGCCTTTGAGATATCCGATGTTTCATTGTGCGGCATATCGGGGTCGCGGACTGTTTTATCCATATTCATATCTCTCCTCCCGATACCGAAATCGCCTGCCCGGTGATTGATGCGGCCTGGCGGCTTGCCAGCCACATCACGGTCTCGGCAACTTCTTCGGGCGCGATGAACCGGTTCTGCGGATTGATCTTCGCAAGGCTTGCGCGCGCGTCTTCCGCACTCATGCCGGTTTTCCCAACGATATTGGCAACCGATTGTTCAAGCATCGGCGTTTCCATGAAACCGGGGCAAACCGCATTGACCGTGATCGGCGTTGATGCAAGTTCCGTGGCAAGGCTTTTGACAAGCCCGATGACCGCATGCTTTGCCGCGCAATAGGCAGTGACATAGGCATAACCCCGAAGCCCCGCTGTCGATGCAATCGAAATCAACCGCCCCGGCTTGGCGCGGTCCATCACGTTCAATCCCTCGCGGAACGTCAAAAACGTCCCCGTCAGGTTCACATCCATCGTGCGTTTCCAAAGATCAATGGATGTTTTGCCAAACGAAGCACTTTCGGCCATGCCCGCATTGGCAATCACCAGATCGGGCGCGCCGGTCACATCGCAAAATGTGCCAAACATCGCACGGACCGATGCCTCGTCCGTCACATCGGCGGGGATGGCGGTGATACCCGGATGTCTTGCCACCTCGGCCAGCATTTCGGCACGGCGGCCTGATACCGCGACCTTGACCCCGGCATCGGCCAGCATACGGGCCATCACGGCCCCCACACCAGTTCCACCGCCGGTAATCAATGCTGTGCTGATGGCAAGGTTTCCCATGGGTTACACCTTCCCGGTCATGACGTCGGACCGTTCCGCCAGACGCCACATCTGATCGCGCCCGGCATGGTACGGTTCCGGCCAGTTTTCCGTCCGGTTGCCAAGCGTTGCCGCCGCATGCAGCGTCCAGTACGGATCGGCCAGATGCGGCCGCGCAAGGCATACAAGGTCCGCCCGTCCCGCCATCAGGATCGAATTGACGTGATCGGGTTCGTAAATATTGCCAACCGCCATGGTTGCCATATGCGCTTCGTTGCGGATCCGGTCGGAAAATGGCGTCTGGAACATGCGGCCATAAACGGGCCGTGCGGCCTTGGTCGTCTGACCGGCGGACACGTCACAGATATCAACATGATGGGCCTGCAACATCCGGGCGATCTCGACCGCTTCTTCGGGCGTGACACCCTCATCCCCGACCCAGTCATTGGCCGAAATACGCACCGATAACGGCTTGTGCGCCGGCCATGCGGCACGCACCGCATCAATGACCTCCAACGGATAACGCATCCGGTTTTCAAGCGACCCGCCATATTCATCCGCCCGCGTATTGCTGACCGGGCTGATGAAGGATGACAGAAGATATCCGTGCGCGGCATGGACCTCGATCATGTCAAAGCCCGCCCGATCCGCCATTTCGGCAGCGGCCACAAACTGATCGCGCACCCTATCCATATCATCGCGCGTCATCGGTTTTGGCGTCTGGTTACGATCCGACCACGCAATGTCGGATGCCGACAATAACGGCCAGTTACCCAATTTCAGCGGCGCATCCATTTCTTCCCAACCAAGCTGCGTCGAACCCTTGCGCCCGGAATGGCCAATCTGCGCACAGATTTTGGCATCCGTTTCGGAATGAACGAAATCGGTAATCCGTTTCCATGCCGCCTCGTGCGACGGGACATAAAAACCGGGGCACCCCGGCGTGATGCGGCCGGTATCGGAAACGCAGGTCATCTCGGTATAAACCAGCCCGGCCCCACCCTTGGCCCGTTCGGCATAATGCACCAGATGCCAGTCGGTCGGGCAGCCATCCACCGCCTTGTACTGCGCCATCGGCGACACCACGATGCGGTTTTTCAGTTTCATGTCACGCAATGTAAACGGCACGAACATCGGATGACGGACTTCGTCATTTGCCGGATCATTTGCAACTATGCCCGCCTTGCGCTGGAACCATCCTTCGGCATCCTTAAGCCACTTGGCATCACGCATCCGAAGGTTCTCATGGCTGATGCGCTGCGATCTGGTCAGAAGGGAATAGGTAAACTGCACCGGATCGAAATGGAAATACCGCTCGATCTCCTCGAACCATTCCATCGAATTGCGTGCTGCCGATTGCAGGCGCAAAACCTCCAACCGGCGTTCGTCTTCATATTTGGCAAAGGCGGATGGAAGGTCGGCCTCGGAATGCAGGTAATTGGCAAGCCCGATGGCACTTTCAAGCGCAAGCTTCGTACCCGATCCGATGGAAAAATGCGCCGTCGCCGCCGCATCCCCCATAAGGACGATATTTTCATGCGACCATGTTTTGCAAAGCACACGCGGGAAGCTCAACCACGCCGACCCGCGCACATGATGCGCATTGCTGATAAGCGCATGACCGCCCAGATGGTCCTTGAAGATTTCCTCGCAGGTGGCAATCGACTCTTCCTTGGTCATGTCGCCAAAACCATAGGCGTCCCAGGTCGCTTGCGAACATTCGACAATAAAGGTCGCGGTCTTGTCATCAAACTGATAGGCGTGCGCCCAGACCCAGCCCTTCTCGGTTTCCTCGAAAATGAATGTAAAGGCATCATCAAATTTCTGATGCGTGCCCAGCCAGACAAACTTGCATTTCCGCGTATCGATATCGGGCTGGAATTTATCGGCAAACTCGCTACGCGTTTTGGAATTAAGCCCGTCGGATGCGACGACAAGGTCAAATTCCCTAGCATAATGCGCGGCACTTTCGGCCTCGGTCTCAAACCGTAAATCAACGCCCAATTCGCGTGCCCGCTGCTGCAAAAGGATCAAAAGCTGCTTGCGCCCGATGCCGCAAAAACCATGCCCGGTCGATACGGTTTTTTCGCCACGATACTGAACGGCCACATCATCCCAATAAGAAAAATGCGCCCGGATCGCCTCGGCACTCTTGGCATCGTTTTCCGCAAGGTTATTAAGCGTCTCGTCGGACAACACAACGCCCCAGCCGAACGTGTCGTCTGGCTTGTTGCGCTCAAACACCACGACCTCATGACCGGGATCACGCAATTTCATCGAAATCGCAAAATAAAGCCCCGCAGGACCGCCACCCAAACAAGCTATTCTCACCTGACTTTCCCTTCTTGATATGGGGGTCTTTGCCCCGGTTGTTTTGGGAAACTTCAAAAACGGTACGCCTGCCCGACATTTATTTCAAGCATAAAATATTTGGGTTTGAAATATCTCGATTTTCCCCTAGAATCCCTGAAACAAGATGATGCAAGTTGCTTCAAGCAAGCCAACAACAAGGTATCTCTGATGTCCGACCTGCGGTCATGTTTCCGCGAGCCAATTCCTGAAATTGCGATAGCGGCTCAGTATTTGGATGCTGCGGTAACCGCGCACCTAAAGGGGGAACATGAACAGGCCGCCACGCTGATCAAACGATCAGATATGCCGATCATCCGGGACTGGACGGAATCAATCTGGGGCAAGAACAGCCACTACGTTTCCTCTGGCGGGATTTCTGACACAGCACCTGTTTTGACCAAACAACAGCGGGTCGTGGCCCGAATGCCAAATGCGCTGGAAAAAGGGTATCTCCATGAACGGGATGCTTTCCATTGCCGCTTTTGCGGCATTCCCGTCATTCGCAAAGAAGTCCGTGCGAAATTCGCAGTGCTCTACCCGGAATCTTTAAAATGGGGCCGGAAAAACACCGAACAGCACGCCGCATTTCAAGCGATGTGGCTTCAGTATGATCACGTGATTCCCCACGCAAGGGGCGGCAACAACGACCTCGATAATCTGGTGATTACGTGCGCACCATGTAACTTTGGGCGGATGAATTTTCTGACCGAAGAAGTCGGGCTCCTTAATCCCAGAACCAGAGAGCCTTTTCGTAGCTCTTGGGACGGGCTGGAACGATTGATGACGTGATTCGATACTGAAGGACCTAACGAAGTCTATTGCGGGCTGAAACAGAAACCCGCATTCCAAAAATGGATGTATTTGTCGGAAGAATTAAAACTGGTTTGCCTGATACCCAAGTAATCCCAAGTTGCAAGCATTCCTATGAAGGGAAACACAGAATGCTACTGATTGATCATCTTAAGAAATATCATTCTTTTGAAGATCGCGACTTTGGTCCCGGTCTTACTCTGCGTTTCAGTGCGCGAAACAGGATTAATGTTCTTGAGACACATGGAACTTTAAAACGTATTTTCTATCGAAACCATTTTGTCCCTGTTTCGAATGTCTTTCGCAATGGAGACCGACTAAAGGTTCGAAATGGCGGGGAACTATCACGGGGGGACTACCGATCTTGGTTTGGCAAAGGGTTTGTGTACGATGAGTTTCATGAATTCAGTTTTGCATCCGTATCGAGTGATCGATTTCACTACGGATTAATTCGAAACAACTGCAACTTCGAAATCTATGCGCCTGTCTTGGCATTCTGCGGGGAAATTGAGGTCGCAATTGATATCTAGCGATCTAGCAATATGAATTTCCAGATAAGGGAAGCGTAACGATTTCAACTTCAACGGGAGGCATCATGCGCTGGTTCAAGAAAAAAGCCCTAGAAGGGGCCCTGAAGAAAATCAAAGCGGGGCACCCTAATGGCTTTCCCTATTTGACAAATGCATTGCAAGTAGGGGCCGATCCCAACGCCCATCTCTCAGGTGGCTTAACCCCTCTTATGCTCTGTTGTTTCCTTGAAGATGGAATGCTGGCAGCAAAGATCCTACGCGAATACGGAGCCGATCCCCTTGTGTTAGACAGATCAGGATCATTCAATGCAATTCAGTTCGCCCAGAACCAAGGGTGCGACGGTTTAGCCGAAACCCTAGAAATGCATTCCAACGTCGAATCTTTAAGATCTCAGCTATTGGGAAATTAACTAACCATTAGAGGTTGCGCCTAGAGGTAGATTTGAACCGCTAGCAACGGCGCAACGACAGAACACATAAAAATGGATTCCAAACAAGGGACGATAAAAAAATGATCACCAACTGGGACGACGCATACGCCAATGGCGACCATATCAGGGGTGCGGCGGAATTTCCCGGCATGTGGGCCGAACTGGCATCGGCCTTCCGCGATGAAATGACCGCCGCGAACCGGGCGGAACTCGATATTGCCTATGGCAACACGGATCGCGAAAAATACGACCTGTTCCTGCCCGAAGGCACGCCAAAGGGCACGGTCGTTTTCGTGCATGGCGGCTACTGGAAGGCATTTGATAAATCGACATGGTCGCATCTGGCACGCGGGGCCGTTGCGCGCGGCTGGGCGGTCTGCCTGCCAAGCTACACCTTGGCCCCCGATGCCCGCCTGTCGGAAATCACCCGCCAGATCGGGGCGGCGATTGATCATGTTGCCAACCGCATTGCAGGCCCGATCCACCTGACCGGCCATTCGGCGGGCGGTCATCTGGTCAGCCGGATGAATTGCGTCACCTCGCCCCTGTCAACGGCGACACAGGCACGCATCAAAAACACCGTATCGATCAGCGGCCTGCATGATCTGCGCCCGCTTCTGAAAACCGCGATGAATGATGTGCTGAAACTCGACGAGGATGAGGCAATCGCCGAGAGTGCGGCGCTGACCCGCCCGCATCTGCCATGCTCCATCACCTGCTGGGTCGGCGCGGATGAACGGCCGGAATTTGTCCGCCAGAACGATCTTCTTGCCAATATCTGGACCGGGCTTGGTGCATCGACCCGGGCGGTCGAGGCCCCCGGCAAACACCATTTCGACGTCATCGCCGATCTGGCCGATCCGGATTCCGATCTGGTCGCCTGCCTGTTGCATCCGATTGAGCCGGAGGACGCATAATGTCGACAATGTCACCGGTCAGCCTCACAACCGAAAACGACATCGCGATCATCACGATTGATCACCCGCCGATCAACGCCACCAGCCATGCGGTCCGTCTGGGAATCTGGGATGCGATTGATCAGGTCAACCGCGATGATGCCATCCGGGCCGCGATCCTGATCTGTGCGGGATCAACCTTTATCGCCGGTGCCGATGTTACCGAATTTGGCAAACCGCCAATCGACCCGATCCTGCCCGATCTGATCCTGAAACTCGAACAATCGACCAAGCCGCTGATTGCCGCCCTTCACGGCAATGCCCTTGGCGGCGGGCTTGAGGTCGCACTCGGCTGTCATTACCGCATCGCGACCGCGACGGCCAAATTGGGCCTGCCCGAAGTCAATCTTGGCCTGATCCCCGGTGCCGGTGGCACCGTGCGATTACCCCGCCTGATCGCGGTTGAAAACGCGATCACCATGATCACCGGCGGCAAGCCGTTCAATACCACCACCGCCCATGATTTCGGCCTGATCGACGAAATTGTGGATGGCGATTTGCGGACTGCGGCAATCGCCTTGGCCGAGCGGATCAAAAATACCCCCTGCCCGGTCGCCCTGATCGACCGCGCCCCGGTCAATGCCCCGGATGCCGATGCTTGGGATGCCCTGATTGCCGGGATCGGCAAAAAGGCCCGTGGGCAGGACGCCCCGGTGATTGCCGCCCGGACCATCCGGGCCGCCGTGACCGGCGACGCCAGAACCGCCCTTGGATTGGAACGCGAAAACTTCATTCGCCTTCGCGACAGTGACCAGTCAAAGGCGCTGCGTCATATTTTCTTTGCCGAACGATCCGTTGCCAAGCTGCCCGAACTGGCCGGGGTCGCCCCCCGCACCATTGCCGAAATCGGCGTCATCGGCGGCGGCATCATGGGGGCCGGGATTGCCACCGCCGCCCTTCTGGCCGGCTATGCCGTGGTGATGATCGAACGCGATGACGATGCCTGTGAACGCGGCATTGCCAATGTCCGCCATCATCTTGGCGGGTCGCTCAAACGCGGCATCATCACCCAGTCCCGCCATGATCAGCTTCTGGGCGATCTCGTCAGCAGCACGGATTACGCCACCCTCGCCGATTGCGATCTGGTGATCGAGGCCGTGTTCGAGGACATGGCCGTCAAGCATGACGTGTTTGCCAAACTCTCCGCCCATTGCAAATCCGATGCGGTGCTGGCATCCAATACCTCCTATCTCGACATCGATGCGATTGCGACTGCCTGCACCCATCCCGAACGGGTGATCGGCCTGCATTTCTTCTCCCCGGCGCATGTGATGAAATTGCTCGAAGTCGTCCGCACCCGGTTGGCCAGCCCCGCAACACTCGCAACTGCCCTTGCCTTCGCCAGACGGCTTGGCAAGATCGCGGTCCCTTGCGGGGTGTGTGATGGCTTCATCGGCAACCGGATCATGTCGGCCTATCGCAAACATTGCGAATACATGCTCGAAGACGGATCTCTCCCGTCTGACATTGACCGCGCCATGACCAATTTCGGCTTCCCGATGGGCCTGTTTGCCATGCAGGACATGGCAGGCCTTGAAATCTCATGGGCCACCCGCAAACGCCTGGCCCCCACCCGTGACCCGAATGAACGCTATGTCGCCCTTGGGGATTACCTCTGTGAAATGGGCCGTTTCGGGCGCAAGAATGGCCTTGGGTGGTATCGCTATGATGAACATGGCAAAGCATCCCCTGATCCTGTTATCGATGAACTGGTGATCGCTGAATCGGCGAAAAAGGGCATCAAACGCCGCCCGTTTTCCGATGCCGAAATCATCGAAACCATCCTGTCTGCCATGCAGGCAGAAGGCGAAAAAATCCTGGCCGAGGGCATCGCGCATAGCCCGGACGCCATCGATGTCGTGATGGTCAACGGCTACGGCTTCCCCCGCCACAAGGGCGGGCCGATGCACCTAAAAAAGACCGCCTGAAGACCCGAAATCCGGGGCTTTCACCGCCCCGGAAAGGTGCCCGAACCCGGCCCTTCTCCAGCATCACCGCGACCAGCGGCCCGGTACAAACCGGGCGCAACTCGGGCATAAAGCCACCCAAATGACGCTCAACTGGCGCTCAAACAGCCCGCAAACCGGGCGCAACTCTCCCGCTTGGCCACTTTTGACTGCTTTTGACTGCCGTTTGCCCCCCATTTGACCGCCATCAAAACGGCTAAAATCGCCGCCCATGGCCATAATACCGACCCGACGAACCGCCAATCTGGCTCCCGCCGCACACCACATTCCGCCAAAACAAAAACGCCCGCCGGGAAGTTCCCGACGGGCGCAATTCTGGTGTTGACTTGGTTCTTATAGCAGACCAAAAAGAACAAATCAAGAACTTTTTGATGGGGTCAGCGATTTTTTTCGCTTACCCGACCAGAACTTCCTTGCCAGTCGAAAGCGATTCAAGCGCCGCATCGGCCAGAAGCAACGCTTTCAGGCCATCGGCACCGCTGGGATAGTTGCTGGTTTTACCCGCCACCACATCACAGAAAGTCGTCAGCTCGATCCGATAGGCATCGGCATAACGCGACATGAAGAAATCCATCAACGGTTCGGCCGTATATCCCGATCCGTTCGCCACCGTCACCGACGTGGTGCGATGGTTTCCGGCCTCGACCAAGCCTTTTGAGCCATGCACTTCGATGCGCTGGTCATAGCCATATGTCGCACGACGCGAATTGGTGATCACCGCCATCCGACCACTTTTGGTCCGAAGCGTCGCCGCAGCACTATCGACATCGCCGGTCGCCTTGATCGCCGGATCGGTCAGGACCGCACCGGTCGCATAGACCGATACAATCTCCTCGCCCAGAAGGAAGCGCGCCATATCAAGGTCATGGATCATCATATCGCGGAAAAGCCCGCCCGACCGTTTGATATAATCAACCGGCGGCGCGGACGGATCACGCGACGTGATCTGCACCATTTCAACATCGCCAATCGCGCCCGCGTCAATCTCGGCGCGAAGACGGGCAAAACTGGGGTCAAAACGACGGTTGAAGCCAACCATCAGAACCGCACCGGTTTCTTCAACCACCTTCAGGCAATCGCGGACCCGCCCGGCATCCAGATCGACCGGCTTTTCACAGAAAATCGCCTTGCCCGCCCGCGCGGCCAGTTCGATCTGATCGGCATGAAGGTCGGTGGGCGTGGCAATGATAACGGCGTGAATATTGCCATCCGCCATGATTTCCTCGACCGTCGCACGGGTCGCCCCGGTAAGGGCAATCGCGTTTTCCGCCGCGGCATCGACCGGGTCGAAAACCTTGGCGATTTTGGCATTTGGCAGGGCCTGAACGGCTTTGGCGTGGGTGATGCCGATACGGCCAGCACCAAGAAGTCCGATATTAAGCATGTCTGACATCCTGAAAGGACAAATGTTGCGAAGATGGGAATACGGAAAACGGGTTATTTGCTGTCGCGCTGGAAAATCCAGTCATGATCGGGATGGTTCTGGAACCGCCATTTGCGCATCGGCCCGGCCATGACATTCAGGTAATACATCTCATAGCCATAAGGACTGCCGCACGGGTGATGCCCCTTGGGCACCAGCACCACATCGCCGTCCGAAACCGCCATGGTTTCGTCAAGCTCCCCATCCTCGGTAAACACCCGCTGGAAACCGAAACCCTGCTTGGGGTTAAGCCGGTGATAATAGGTTTCCTCAAGGTATGTCATGTCGGGATAATTATCCTCGTCATGGCGGTGCGGCGGATAGCTTGACCAGTTGCCCGACGGGGTGAAAACCTCGGTCACGAGAAGACTGTCGGCAATATCCTTTTCCTCCATCGCAATCGGATGGATGTATCGGGTATTGGCCCCCTTGCCGCGTTCGACCAGCTCGATATCGCTGATCACGCGGGCCGGATAATTTCCCTTGCCCGGCGCGGTACAGACCGCCAGAACGCAATCGGTTGTGGCCTTGGCGTTCCAATCGGTATCGTTGGGCGCATAGACACAGGCTGGCGGGATACGTTCAAACACGCTCATGCGTTTGCCCAGTTCCCCGAAATTCTGATCGCCCACCGTGATTTCGGCCTTGCCTTCGACAAGGACCAAAATCACCTCGCGGTCGCCCGTCGGCTCGGCTGCCGCTTCACCCGCTTTCAGGTGATAAAGCCCGAACCCGACATAGCCCCAATTGGCACTTTGGGCGGTAATGTCATGGACTTTTCCGGTTGTCCCCGACGGTTTCCTCAGCAGATCGGCCATCAGGCTTCTCCCTTATCCAGTCCGGTTTTCTGCGCCATCGCACGCAGCGCCTTAAGTCCCATCGACTGATATTTGAACGGGTTGCGCACAACCGGGTCCTGTTCTGCCTCGATCACCAGCCAGCCGGAATAACCATGCTCGGCCGCGATTTTCAAAACCGGTTCGAAATCAACAATGCCTTCCTCGTCGCCGGGCACGGTAAACACCCCGCGCCGCACCCCTTCAAGGAAGCTCAGATGCTGATTACGCACCTGCTCGGCGATTTTCGGACGGACATTCTTGCAATGGATATGCGCCACCCGATCCATATAACGGCTGGCCAGTTCTTCGGGATTTGCCCCACCAAACCATGCATGCCCGGTATCAAGCAACAAATGCGTTTTCGGGCCGGTATGGGTCATGAAGGCATGAATTTCATCAGCCGTTTCAACAATCGTGCCCATATGGTGGTGATACACCAATGTCACACCCTGTTCGGCGCAATAGGCGGCAATCGCCTCGACATCCGCGCCAAATTTCGCCCATTTATCCGCTGGCAAAACCGGGCTATCAGACAAGGCTGCATTGTCATTGCCATGGATCGCATTGCTGGTTTCGCACACGATGCAGACCTTGCATCCCATGGCTTTCAGCAAATCCAGATGCGGCTGTATCGCCTTTTTCTCGTCCTCGACCGAATGGGTCAGAAGGTTAAGCGAATGCCAGCCCGACACGAATTTAAGCCCGTTGGGATCAAGCTTGGCCTTCAGTGCCGCCGGTTCGGTCGGCATCTTGTGGCCTTTTTCAATCCCGTCAAAACCGATTTCACCTGCTTCGGACAAACAGGTTTCAAGGCTGATTTCAGCACCCAGCGTCTGATCATCGTCATTGGACCAGGCAATCGGGTTGGTACCGTAAAGGATCATTTTCTTAATCTCCGGGGCGCTGTTGTTTAAGCGCAGCTTCGTAATTTTTGCGGGCTTCGTTCACCGTTGGCCGCACCGAAACTTCGGGCACGGCAACATCCCACCAATGACCACCGGCGTCGGTGCTTGGCAGGGGATCGGTATCAATGACAATGGCGTATGACCGGTCGGCCTTGCGGGCACGTTCCATCGCCGCTTCCAGTTCGCTGATCGACGATACCTTTTCGGCAATCGCCCCCATCGATCCGGCATGGGCGGTGAAATCAATCGCGGACGGCACCACATGGCGTGCGGTATCCAGAAGGTTGTTGAAACTTTCCCCACCCGTCGCCATCTGCAGCCGGTTGATGCAGCCAAAGCCACGGTTATCAAGGATCACGGTGATGATCTTGTGGCCCAGCATCACACTGGTCGCCAGTTCGGAATTCATCATCATGTATGACCCGTCACCGACCATCACGACGACCTCGCGGTCCGGCTGTGCCATCTTCACACCCAACCCACCGGCAATTTCATATCCCATGCAGGAAAAGCCGTATTCAACGTGATAACCGTTGGGTTTTGCCGCCTTCCAAAGCTTGTGCAGCTCGCCGGGCAGACCACCCGCCGCACAAACCACAATCGCATCGTCATCAACACTGCGCTGAACCGCACCAATCACCTGCGCATCGGTCGGAAGGGCATTGCCCGTCGGCGTTGCCGTTACCTTGTCCACCGCCGCAATCCAGCCGGATTTAAGGTTGGCATCAATCGCCGGTGCCCGGTAATCGCCCAACATCCCGCCGATTTCGGCAAGGGTGATTTTGGCATCGCCCGTTACCGCAATCGCATTATGTTTGGCCGCGTCATAGGCCGCGACATTGATCGATAGAATGCGCCGGTCCGGATGCTTGAAAAGGGCCCAGCTGCCGGTGGTAAAATCCTGCAACCTTGTCCCGACCGCAATGATCAGGTCGGCATTTTCGGCAATCGCATTGGCACTGCTCGCCCCCGTGACGCCAATGGAACCAAGGTTAAGCTCATCATCCCACGGCATGGCGGATTTACCCGCCTGCGTTTCCCCAACCGGAATATTGTGACGATGGGCGAACTCGGCCAGGGCATCGCAGGCCCCCGCGTAATGCACCCCACCGCCTGCAATGATCATCGGCTGCTTGGCGGCCTTGATCGCCGCCACCGCCGCGTCAAGCTGATCCAGATCGGCGCGCGGTCGCTTGGTTTTCCAGACTTTGACGTCAAAGAAACTTTCGGGCCAGTCATATGCCTCCGCCTGCACATCCTGACAGAATGCCAATGTCACCGGGCCGCAATCGGCCGGATCGGTCAGGGTCGCCATGGCGCGTGGCAGGGCGGTCAAAAGCTGCTCGGCGCGCATGATGCGGTCAAAATAACGGCTGACCGGCTTGAAACAATCATTGGCCGAAATCGTGCCATCGCCGAAATCCTCGACCTGCTGCAACACCGGATCGGGGGCGCGATTGGCAAACACATCACCGGGCACAAACAGAACCGGCAGGCGGTTGACATGCGCCAATGCGGCGGCCGTGACCATATTGGTCGCGCCGGGCCCGATCGATGTCGTGACCGTCATGGCACGTTTGCGGTTTGATGCCTTGGCATAGGCAATGGCGGCATGCGCCATGCCCTGTTCGTTATGGCCGCGCCAGGTCGGGAAATCATCGCCAATACCGTGCAATGCCTCGCCCATTCCGGCGACATTGCCATGACCGAAAATCGCCCAGCACCCGCCGAAAAACGGTACACCGTCTTCGTTCTGCTGTTTGCTCAGATACCGCACCATCGCCTGGGCGGCGGTTAATCGAACGGTTTTCATGCCGCTCCTCCCGATTTTTTGCGCGCCGCATCCCATGTGGTGCAAAGCGCGCGATATTTTTCCGCCATCTGTGTAACGGCTGTTTGATCGTCAATGTTACCCGCAAGCCAGTCGCGTGCAACCCCGGCAAAGATCGTCCGCCCGACGGCAAAGCCCTTGACCATGTCATGCTTGGCCGCAACTTCGAAACTTGCCACCAGCTCGGCTTCCGGCGCTTCAAGACCCAGAACGACGATGCCCCGGCAATAAGGATCATGGCGCGAAATCATGTCACAGGCATGACGCCATGCCGCGTCCGATTTCATTGGCTCCAGCTTCCACCAATCGGGATAAACCCCGATTTCATAAAACCGCTCGATGATTTTCGCCGTCGTCTGATCATCACAGGCCGCAACCTTTGACGGGATGATTTCCAACAGGAATTCCAACCGGTTGGCCCGTGCCCCATCCGCCAGTCGCTTGATGGTTTCTTCCTGATCTTCCTTCATCGCCGCGTCATCATCGGGGTGATAGAAACACAGCACCTTGACGACATGCTCGACCGGCCATTCGGCAAGCTTGCTGCCAATATCCGGGCCGATTTCCAACCGTAACGGACGCGATCCCGGCAATTCAACCGGCCGCCCGATCCAAAGCCCGGTGCCGGCCGCGGCATAAAGCGCATCGCGCCCCAGGCGCGGTTCGCACAGGATGCCATAACCCGATTTATCGCCCGCCACATCGCGCACCGAACGCAGGCAAAGCTCCTTGAACGGCCCGATCCGGTCGCGCGAAACGCCAACCTCATCGGCCAGGTCTTCAAGCTGCATGCGGTGATCAAATGCAAACACCCGCATTTCCGGCCAGTCACCCATCCGGTTGGTCGACCAATGGATCTGCTCCAGCTCCGCATCATGACGCAGCGACGGGTTCTTGATCCCCCGCTCAAAGAAGAACTGCAATTCTTCCCAGCTGGGATAGGCCGGCGTACAGCCATGACGCGACACGGCAAACGCGCCGCACGCATTGGCATATTTAAGCGACGTTTCCCAGTCCTGATCCGTCAGCCACCCCTTAAGCAGACCCGACATAAACCCATCACCCGCGCCCAGAACGTTAAACACCTCGACCGGGAAACCGGGGCCGGAAATCCCATCATCAAGGCTTGCACCGATCTTGCCGGTAAAGGCAACCGCCCCCATCGGCCCGCGTTTGCACACCAGTGTCGCGTTCGACGTAACCCGCACATTTTCAAGCGCCTCAAGCGTATCGGTCGTGCCACCGGCAATGTGAAATTCTTCCTCGGTCCCGACGATCAGGTCAAACAGATGCAGGGTTGCTTGCAGTTCCTTGGTCACCTTGTCCGATGCAATGAAGCGGTTTTCACCGTCCCCATGCCCCGACAATCCCCAAAGATTGGGCCGGTAATCAATATCAAGGGCCGTTTTGGCCCCGTTTTCCCGCGCCAGTTTCAATGCCTTCAGCACGGCCGCCCGGGTGCGCGGATGCGATAAATGCGTCCCCGTGACGGTGACGCACCGCGCATCGGCAATGAATTCGGGATCAATATCATCCTCGCACAGCGCCATATCGGCACAGTTTTCCCGATAGAAAATCAACGGAAACTGTTCCTGATCGCGCACGCCCAGAAGGACCAAAGCGGTCAGACGTTCCGGATCGGTGACAACACCACGGACATCGACACCCTCGGCCAGCAACTGTTCGCGGATGAAACGCCCCATGTGCTCGTCGCCCACCCGCGTGATCAGGGCCGATTTCAGGCCAAGCCTTGCGGTGCCACACGCCATATTGGTCGGTGATCCGCCGATATATTTGTTAAAGGATGCCATATCCTCAAGTCGGCCGCCGATCTGCGCCCCGTAAAGATCAACCGATGATCGTCCGATGGTAATGACATCAAGCTTTTTCATCAGATCGTCCCCCCAAGCGACCCTTCAAGCTCGGCCAGTTCCTGACCGCCCGCCATCAGATCCTGCAATTCTTCGGGTTTGATTTCGCCCCGCTTTGCCGTGCCATGTGTCTGGCCACGGTTCAGCACCGTGAAACGGTCGCCCACCGCCATGGCATGGCGCACGTTATGGGTAATGAAAATCACCCCGATGCCCGATTTCCGCACCCTATCAATGGTCGCAAGGACGTTTGACGTCTGCCGCACGCCAAGCGCCGATGTCGGTTCATCCAGAATAAGCACCTTGGCCCCGAAATAGACCGCACGCGCAATCGCCACCGTCTGCCGTTCGCCCCCCGAAAGGGTGCCGACGGCCTGTTCCGGCTCGCGCAGATTAATCCCCATGCGCGCCATTTCGTTCAGTGTGACGGAATTGGCGTGATCGAAATCGATCCATTTGAACGGGCCGAAACTTTTGCGCGGTTCACGCCCCATCCAGAAATTGCGCGTCACCGACATTAACGGGATCATCGCCAGATCCTGATAAACCGTGGCAATCCCGGCTTCCATGGCATCACGCGGGCTATCGAATGTGATTTCCCTGCCGCTGACCTTCATCGTGCCCTTGGTCGGTTTATGGACCCCCGACATGGTTTTGATAAAGGTCGACTTGCCCGCCCCGTTATCGCCCAGAAGACAATGGCATTCGCCTTCCATCACATCGAACGACACCCCGCCCAGCGCGATCACCGGACCAAAATGCTTTTCGATATTGTTCATTTCAATCAATGGCGTGCTCATCACCGTTCTCCCGTGATCATGCGGCGGATATAGGTGTTCATGATGACGGCAAGGATCAGGATACCGCCCAGGAACACACGGAACAGCGAACTTTCAGCCCCGGCAAAGAAAAGCCCCTGCTGAACCACACCGAAAATCAGCGCGCCAAGTGCTGCCCCGATGACCGATCCATATCCCCCGGTCAGAAGCGCCCCGCCGATCACCACACAGATGATCGCTTCAAATTCTTTCAAAAGTCCGCGGTCTGCTGCGGCCGAACCGAATTCCATCACCTGACAGGTGGCGAAAACCGTGGCACAGAACGCGGTAAACATGAACATCAGGATTTTGACCCGATTGACCGGCACCCCGACATAACGTGCGGCTTGCGCATCCCCGCCGGATGCAAAAATCCAGTTCCCAAACCGGGTTTTGGTCAAAAGCCAGTGCCCGAAAATCACCAGCACCACCGCCCAGACCACCAGCATCGGCAGGCCTTCGACAACCGGCTGCCCCTCGCGCGAACCGCGCGTAAAGGTATCAAGCAGGCCAAGATCGGCAAACCACTGGAACAGGTCCTTGAAAATCACGCCGCCAAACAGAAACGCCAGCGGATCGCCCTCTGCGGCTTCCTTGACCCCGCCAATAATCGTCTGGCGTGTGGTCAGGATGGATAACCAGATCGTCAAACCGCGCAGGATATAAAGAAATGCAAGGGTGACGATAAAGCTCGGCAATCCGGTCTTGATCACAAGGAACCCGTTTAACGCGCCAAGCCCGACACAAATGACAAAGGCCGCAATGATCGACAGCCACACCGGCCATCCCAGATGGACCGACAGGATGGCAATCACCACCCCGGCAAAACCGATCATCGATCCGACCGACAGATCAAATTCGCCGGCAATCATCAAAAGGCAGGCACCAACCGCAATAATGGCAAACTGCGCAGAAACCACGCCCCAGTTCTGCACCCCCTCGGGCGAGAACATGCCGCTATCGCCCGCGATCATGAAGAAGAATACAAAGACCAGGATCGTGCCACAAATAGCACCCAGTTCCGGTCGGATCATGGCACGTCGAAGGGTTGAGACTTGCTTGAGCCGCTCGTCCGTCATGACATCACTCTTTTATCTGGCAGGTGAGTTTTGCCAGGGGGCGGCACGCTGCCCACCCCCTGACGGGAGGAATGCTTAACGGAATTCGCCAGCGTATTTTTCAACAAGCGCGATATTGTCCTTGGTGATGAAACCGGGACCGGAATTGATGTTGCCGGACGGCAGAACACCATATCGTGCATAGTTGGTCAGGATAACGACCGGCAGATACCCCTGAAGGTAAGGCTGCTGATCAATGGCGAAATTGATCTCGCCCTTTTTGATCGCATCGGCAATTTCGCTTGAAAGATCGAACGTGCCAAACATGATCTGACCGGCCAGACCGGCATCGCGAACAGCGGCAAGCGTCGGATGGGCCGAATTCGGACCAAGGGTCAGGATCGCATCGACATCCGAATTGGTGTTCAGATAGGCCGCGACCTTGTTTTTGACTTCAGACGGATCCATGCCGCTATCGATCATCTGGCTGCCAAGCTCAACGCCAAGCGCATCGGCAAAGCCACGGCAACGTTCAACCGATGCCGGGTTGGTGATGTAATGGTTCACACAGACAAATGATTTCGCACCGGCGGCTGCGGCACGTTTGCCCGCCCCGAAACCGGCATCATATTCCGGCTGACCAACATGCATCAGCGCGCCAAGCTCGGCCGACTGTTCAACGGTGCCGGAATTGATTGTGATCACCGGAATACCGCGATCAACCGCATCCATGATCGGGCCTTTAAGCACGTTGAAATCGGCAATGGTGACAATGATGCCATCCGGGTTGGTAGCCGCTGCCTGCTCGACAATACGGGCCATATCGGCCAGATCGCCGGTCGGCGGGTTGCGGTAATCAACCGTGACTTCCATCTGGTCGCCTGCGACCTTGATGGCATTCTTGATGGTGTTCCACCAGCTGTCCGAGTCCGGTGCATGGCTGATCAGAACGAATTTTTCGTCTTCTGCCGAAGCAGTCCCGGTAAATCCGGCAAAGGCAATGGCAGCGGCCGCAATTGCGGTCAAAGTCTTCTTCATCGTTAGCCTCCCTAGTGGCTTTGAAACGGGGCCGCATTTTGCGCCCCGATGCGTCGACTGAATGTTCAGTGAGCGGTCCGGCCTGTGATTTCTTAAGGCGTCACTTTTTACCGGGCCTCGCTTCGGGGTCAGGTACCCCGAATTCGATGAATGGAATTTTTATTCCATTTTCATTTTGATGCAACAAATTTTTTCTATTCTCTTGCCCGATCCCGTTTTGCCCCAATCGCAACCGCCAACGAAATCGCCAGCGAAAGCGTGGCCGACAGCGCCCTGAACGCCCCCACATCAACTTCCGATACCGCAAGTGTCAGGGCGTCAATCCGCCGAAGCGGGCTGGTCATGGTATCGGTAATCGCGACAACCGGGTTGCCGAGTCCCCGTGCATAGGCCGCCAGATCGATGGTTTCCTGCGAATAGGGGGCAAAGGTAATGGCAATCATCACATCGCCCTTGCGAATGGCATGACGCGGGTTAAGCTTCCCCACCCCGTCATGCAAAACCGCCGGGATGTCCATCTTTTCAAACGCATAGGATAAATAACTCGCCACCGGGAATGCCCGCCGGAAGCCGACAATATGGATCATTGGGGCCGCGGCCAGCACATTGACCGCTTCCTCAAGCAATCCGGCATCAATCGACGACGCCAGATTTTCAAGCGACAGCCGCCCGGCCTCGACAAACTCCGCCAGAAGCGCACTGGGGCTATCGGCCCCGCTTGCCCGAAGATTTTCCAATCGCGTCGCGTAATCGGGCCATTTCTGGGCATAGGTTTCGCGAAACATTTTCTGCATTTCGGAAAAACCCGAAAAGCCCAGCAACTGGCAAAACCGCATGAAGGCGGATGGTTGCACCCCTGCCCCGGCGGACAGTTCGGCCACGGTTGAAACCGCAATACGGTCTGTATTCTGGGCGACAAATTCGGCGCATTGCCTCAATCTCTTGGGCATTGCCTCCGATATTTCAGCCAGCCGATGATTGAATTCTTCAAGCGAGACCGGCGCGGTTTGTTCCGTCATGGCGTACGGGTTTCCTGTTTTTGTTTTTGCTTGACGCTGGATGCATTCCATGATCATCCATTTTATAGAATAAAAATTCTATTTTGATACAGACAGGGAGTCCAGCGAAATGGCATCCATCGGTATTGGCCTTATCGGCACCGGTTTCATGGGCAAGGCGCATGCGCTTGCATTTGGCGCGGTTCGCGCCGTGATGGGCGATGTCCCTGATGTCCGTCTTGAACTGCTCTGTGATACCCCGGCGGACAAAGCCAGAACCATGGCCGATCAGTTCGGCTTTGCGCGTGCCACCGATGACTGGAAGGCCCTGATTGCCGATCCGGCGGTCGATACCGTGTCGATCACCACCCCCAATATGCTGCATTTTGACATGGCGCTGGCCGCAATTGCGGCGGGCAAGCATGTCTATTGCGAAAAGCCGCTGGCCCTGACGCTTGATCAGGCGCGTGCGATGCGCGATGCGGCGCGCAAGGCCGGGGTGAAAACCATGGTCGGCTATAATTACATCAAAAACCCCGCCTTTACCCATGCCTGCAAACTGGTGCGCGAGGGTGCGATTGGCGACATTGTGCATTTTCGCGGCTGGGTGGACGAGGATTATCAGGCCAACCCCGAACTCCCCTGGACCTGGCGCAGCACGATTGCCGATGCTGGTTTGGGCGCACTTGGCGATCTGGGATGTCATCTGGTTTCGATGACCTATGGCCTTGTTGGCCCAATCGACAGTCTGATTGCCGATATGCAGACGGTCCATGAAACCCGCCCGCTGGCCGATGGGGCGGGCCGGGCAAAGGTCGAAAACGAAGATACTGCAACCGCCCTTGTCCGCTTTGCCAATGGCGCACAGGGCAGCATTTCAACCTCCCGCTCCGCCTGGGGCCGCAAAAACCGGCTGGCATGGGAAGTCCACGGGACAAAGGGCATGCTGTGCTTTGATCAGGAACGGCTGAACGAATTGCAGCTTTACCGCAATGACGGCCCGACCGCCAAACAGGGCTTCACCACCATCCTGACCGGCCCGGAACATCCGCCTTATGGCAATTTCTGCCCGGCACCGGGTCATCAGCTTGGCTTTAACGACCTCAAGGTGATCGAAGCCGCCGCCCTTCTGCGCGCCATCCGCGACAATCACGCTGCCTATCCGGGCTTTGACGATGCCTTTGAATTCGAAAAAGTCATCCACGCGGTCGCCCTGTCGGCCCGCGAAGAACGGCGTGTAAAAATCGACGACCTTTAACGCATGGCATTATCGGAAGGGCCCAAGCGTCCGACTTATGTTCGGGCTTGCCCTTCCACTTGGCAAAAAGCACCAATATCCCCGCCCTCTGCTGTGCTTTTGATTTTGCTGGCATGGTTTCCATCCTTCTTTGGTGTGTCCCCCCCCAAACGGTCGGCGCTTCCAAAAGATGCCCTCTAAACAGCCAAGCAACATGCGCAAGACAGGCTGCAATTTGACCGTCAATACGCCACCGATAATGAAAAGGCCGGAACAGCACTTCTGCTATTCCGGCCTTCATCATTCAGGAGCCGACGGGAGGTCTCGGCTCCCTCACTGAACCACCGGCAATTCCTTGCGGTCGCCCTCAAGCGTCCATTCCATTGGATTAAGAGCACGGCCCTCGGCCGATACGACGCCGTTTTGATGGAACAACACCGTGCCATATTGCGCATCTTCGATACGATATGTGCCATCGGTATCAACATGAACATCAAGCGCATGGCTATTGGCAAATTTCGCCAAATCACCGGCATGTCCCAGTCGAACAACCCATATCCCATCACGCCCCGCAAGACGCAATTCATGCCCGGCCGACCCGCCCGTTTGCACAAGCTCCAAAGGTCCCGAAGCCGATATAAGCAACGCACCCTCGCCTGAACGTGCCGACGCCCGATGTCCATCGACATGCCATTCATCAAACGCCAATGTCGGGAACCATGCATGGGTAAAATCAGGTTGCGGTGCCACACCTTCAAACCGGACAATCGCAAGATCACGATATTGCTGAACGCGTGGAACACTTGCCGATCCGCCCCAGAAGGACGGGCGACCAAAACCGGATTGAACAATTTCGCCGGGATGGTTGATGAATATCTGTGCGCCCGGCTCGCGACCGATCCGCGCCTGAAGAAGCGTTTCCTGATATCCCCAGTCCCGCCAACGATAAAGGGCGGCACTTCCCATCGCGGTTTCACTGGTTTTGTAATGATACAATCGGCAAAACGCATTTTCGCCCTGCCAGAAAGTCCATTCCTGCGCGGTATCGCGTTTCTCCCAGCAGGCAATGTCGGCAAGATCAGGCAATTCAAGCCCATGATCACGCAACGCCAAAGCCATCTGGGCCAGGCAATTCACATGCGCCCCAAACTGCCCTTTGCCCCACAACAATCTGGCAAGACCGTTTAGTTCCAAAGTATCGGCGACGCAAAGTGAATGCTCGTAACTTCGGCCCTGCGCCCCGGTAATGACGCCGTGATGCGCCGAATTGGCAATCATGGTGATCAGTCGGGTAATGGCCCCAGATGCCCGTTTCCGAATGACTTCGTCGGGTGCAAGCGCAAACAGGGCCGCCAGCCCTTTAAGATCAATCGGGAAATAGGTTCCGGAATTGAATTCCGCCATTTCGGCCGCTTCGAAATGATCGAACCACGCCATCAGACGCTCAAAGCCCGCCTGTTTCTGTGCGATGCCATTGCGATCTGCGCGCCGAAAATGCGACTGCGGCAACAGGTTCCCGGCCAGATAGGCAGAAGTATGGAACAACAATGCATGGTTTTCCGAGAAATACCACTGAACATCGTTGCCCGGCTCATCCATCCAGTAACGGAATTCAAGAATAGCGGCATCGATACGCGCGACCAAAGATACCGGGAGCCGATCCGCAAACACAATGCGCGTCCACAAAAGCGGAACCAGCGCAAAGTCAGCACAGTCATAACACTGCTCAATCCCCGGCAAAGCCGTGTTGATGATTGCCTCGGCACGCGCCAACGCCACCTCATCCCCGACGGCCGCACAGGCAAGTGCGGTTTCGGTATCGGTTTCACCGTTCTTTGCAATCCATGCAAGGCTTTCGGCAATGCGCGTCTCAAGGTTTTCCGGTGCTGGCCCGGTTACAGAACGCCAACTGACTTCCGCACCAAGCCGCGCTTCGGATGCAAAATCGCCGCACTGGAACGCAAATCCGAAATACCGGTAATCTGCCGGAAAATCGTTCGACGATGCCAGACGCACGCGATCTGCCCCCGCGGGGATTTCAAACGTCACATCATCATGATCATGCGACATGAAATGACCGGCAACCCTGACCCGGCCGCGAACCTTGTCCGGAAACGGCACCGGCATGACAAGCCAGATATCATCACTGTCATAGAATTTACGATCAAGATGCATGGCATCAACAGCCGCCTCGACCGCAGATACGGCCTCAGGTTCCGCCGGAAAACAATTCCCCGCCTCTGCCTTCGGGCCGTCAATCCAGACAAGCGCAATACGGATAACCGCATCGCGCTCGCACAGATCTTCAAACTGGACGGCAACCTCGTTGTGGCCCTGTTTCAGATCGGCTTCAAACTCGACCTCGTCCATGGCGTTGCGGGTCGCGGGCGAAAGCCACGCAACCGCCCGCCCGTTCACATACACGCGCGCGGCCCCACAAATACCCAATCGCAACCGCGCAGGGCCTGCATCCATGGCATTGATCGCCGTTCTCGCCCAACCCTGAATATGGGTTGCCCGGAACCAGAACCCCGAAAGATCAAGAAACGGTGACCCGCCTGGCAAAATGTTACGCGCCATATGCCAATCGGGGAACGGCAGTTCGGCAATTTCTTTGCCACGACGTTCGGCAATATAGGCGGTCCGGCAGGGATAGGTATGCGGGATGAAATTCTTTTCCTTTGTCAGGAAAAAGGTTGAATCCATCTCGCCTTCCATCGGCATATCCGCCACATCATATGCCCGTTCTTCAAGCGACGTGACCTGCCAATAAGGAACGGATGCTCCGGATTTAAGCAGCATGACTTAACGCAGCTCCTTAATGGCAACCGGCGAAACATCGGTATATTCCTGATTTTCCCCGGTCATGCCCCACACAAAACCATACGGCCCGGTACCGGCCCCCATATGAATGGACCAGGCCGGCGACAGGACGACATCGCCATTTGCCACAACCAGATGGCGGGTATTATCCGGGCGCCCCATGAAATGCATAACCCGGTCTTCATCCGACAAATCGAAATAGCAATAGGCCTCCATGCGGCGCTCATGCAGGTGCGGCGGCATGGTGTTCCAGACCGAACCCTTCGCCGGATCGGTAATGCCCATCAGCAACAGACAGGATGGCGCGACCTCTGGATGAATATACATCGCCAGGGAACGGCGATTGCTTTTCTCGGCATCCCCCATCTCAAGGATTTTCGATTCCGCGCGCGTGATCAGACGCGTCGGCACTGAATGCCCCGCCGGGACCGAATTCATATAAAAACGTGCCGGGCTTTTGGCGTCATCACTGCCCAGCGAAACGGTTTCAGCACCACGGCCGATATAAAGAACATCGCGGTTTGCAAGCTCATAGCGCGTTCCGTCCACCTCGATCCAGCCCGCACCGCCAAGGTTTGCAATGCCCATTTCGCGCGCATCAAAGAACAGGTTCGTCCCGACATCTTTGCCATCGCCAAAGCCAAGCGCCTTTTCCCCCGGAACGGCACCACCAACAATCATCCGATCAAAATGAGTATACGCAAAGCTGATCTGACCCGGCACAAAGAGACGCTCGACCATAAAATTCTCGCGCAACTGGGTCGTATTCATTCCATCGATCTGATCGGGACCGGCACCATAGCGTTGTTCCATAGCCACGGGATATCTCCTAAGGATGTTCCTGCACGTTCAGCCACCGTTTGGATCGGTGACGCACTTTATAAATTCGCAGAAGCAGGAAGCTGGCTTCCTGTTCCGCACAGGAAAAAACATCACACCAAGAAATTTTTCGTGCAATATGTAAATAAATTCCACAAACTGGTGAGAATCAGGAAAGGGAAAAACATGGCAGTTAGCGGACGCACGAAGATAAGCGACATCGCCTCGCGTCTTGGGGTTTCTACGGCAACCGTATCACGCGCCCTAAGCGGCAATGGCTATGTCCGCGAACATCTCGCCTCCAGAATCCGGGCTGCGGCCATTGAAATGAACTACGCCGTTTCAAGCACCACTGCCGGGCAAAAGGTCCTGATTGTTTCCTCGCAAGAGGCCATGATCGATTTCAAACGCAGCCAGTTCACCATGTATGTTCTCGAAGGGGTTCGCGAACGCGCCGAAAGCCGGGACATCCGCATAGAATCTTACATCTATCAGCCCAATCAACGCTTCGAAGACCTCTACAACGCGGCACAGGCCCCGGATTTGATCGGTCTTTTGCTTGTTTCCGTCGATGATGCGACACTCGATTATGTGCGCGCCTCGGATATGCCTGCCGTCCTGGTCAATGGTGACGATCCGGAAATGCAGCTAAGCTCGGTCACGCCGTGCAATCGATCTGCGGCCTCCCTGGCGACCAAACATCTGATCAATCAGGGACACCGCCATATCCTGTTTCTCAATCGCCCCGGCAGGCGCACGATTCAGCGCCGCTTCGAAGGATGGCGCGACGCCATGGCCGAATATTACAATCCCGACTATGTGATCGATATCGACGACTGGACCGCCGAAGCCGCCAGCCAGCGCATTACCGAGGTCATAGAAAGCAACCTTTCTTTCAGCGCCATTGTCGCTGCTGGCGATATCCTGGCTGTCGGCGCTGTTTCCGCCCTGCAAGCCAAGGGCTACAACGTCCCGAAAGATGTTTCTGTGGTCGGCATTGATGGTCTGCCCCAGGGCCAATACATGTCACCTGCGCTGACATCGGTCAAAATTCCGATGCAGACAGTCGGCGCGCTGTCGCTGGATCTGCTGATTGAAACCTGCCGACTGACCAATGCCGATATTGAAATGCCCGCACGCCGGATTGAACTGGCGTGCGAGCTCATTAACCGCGAAAGCGTCGGCCCGCCACCGGCCAAACTACGCTGACAGACATGACCGGCCAAACGTGATCAGGGCGCCACAAACCGCCCTATCGCGCAAGCCAGCCACCATCAACATTCAAAATGGCACCTGAAACATAATCAGACGCGGGCGCGGCCAGATAAACCGCTGTTTCCGCAATATCATCAGGACGTCCCCAACGCCCGGCCGGAATACGTTCCAGAATGGCCGCAGACCGATCAGGATCATCACGCAACGCCTGTGTATTGCTTGTCGCGATATAGCCCGGCGCAATCGCATTCACATTGATACCGCGTGCCGTCCATTCATTTGCCAGAATACGGGTCAAACCGGCCACACCATGCTTGGATGTGGTGTAGGACGGAACCCGAATGCCCCCCTGAAACGATAAAAGCGACGCGATATTCACAATCTTGCCCTGCCCACCGCGCGCAAAAACCTCCTTGGCAAACGCCTGCGAGGTAAAGAACACCGCCTTGGCATTCACATCCATGACGGCGTCCCAATCTTCTTCGGCAAAATCGATGCAATCGGCGCGGCGGATAATCCCCGCATTATTGACCAGAATGTCGATATTGGCCCCTTCAAACAGGGCCGCCCCCGCCATCGGATCAGCAAAATCAACAATGACCTCGCTTGCGACACCACCCGCATCACCGATCATTGCAACCGTTTCGCCGCAGCTTCGCCGTCCTGCACAGACAACTTCCGCACCTGCGCGTGCCATGGCGACGGCAATAGCCTGCCCTATTCCGGCATTGGCACCGGTTACCAAAGCTTTTCGACCGCTCAGCGAGAACGCATTCATGATATAACTCCGCTTGGATAGGATTAGGTATGGGTGAACGTCACATCAGCCCAAGGAAACGCGGCAATGCCAACGTGATCCAGGGGACATAAGTGGTCAGAAGCAAGGCCGCCGATGTCGCAAAGAAGAACGGCAGGATCGGCCGCACCACCTGATCAATGCGCAGATTGGCAACCGCACACCCGACAAAAAGGACGCTCCCGACCGGTGGCGTCATCGATCCCACCCCAAGGTTAAAGATCATGATGATGCCCAAATGCACGGGATGAATGCCGATCTCGGTCGCAATCGGCAAAAAGATCGGGGTGAAAATCAACACTGCCGGCGTCAGATCCATGAAAAACCCGATGATCAGCAGACAGACATTCATCACCAGCAAAATCACAATGGGATTGTCAAAGGTCAGAATGGTCTCGGCAATGACATCGGGAATCCCGGCAATCGTCATGACATAGGACATGATGCCCGATGCCGCGATCAGAAACAGGATCGAACAACTCGTAACCGCCGACGATTTCAAAGCTTCCAGATATTCCTGCAAGCTTGCCATCCGGTACATCAACGACAGAACAAATGAATACAGCACGGCAACCGCCGCACCTTCTGTTGCGGTAAAAGCCCCGATCGCAATGCCACCAATGACCAGGATAATCATCAATAACGGCGGCAACGCCTGCCATGTCACATGCAGAATTTCCGACCAGCCGACACTACCTTCCGTGCGATAACCGCGACGCATGGCAAAAAAGGTAATGACCATCATAACCGACAGCCCCATCAGGATGCCCGGAAGATACCCGCCAAGAAACAGGGCCGAGATCGAAGTCCCGCCAGATACCAGCGAAAACAGGATTAAAGGTCCGCTTGGCGGGATCAGAATACCAGTTGGCGCCGATGCAATGTTGACCGCAGCCGAAAACGCGGGATCATACCCCTCCTTGCGCTGCAACGGCCCCATAACCCCACCAACGGCGGCCGCAGCAGCAATGGACGACCCGGAAATCGAGCCAAACAGCATATTGGCCAGCACATTGGTATGGGCCAATGCACCGGGCATACGCCCGCCCAGCAACTTCGCCAGATTGATCAGGCGGATTGCGATACCGCCCTTGTTCATGATGTTCCCCGCAAGTACAAAAAACGGGATAGCCAAAAGCGTAAAACTGTCGATGCCCGAAAACATCTTTTGGGCGCTGACGAAACTGATCACGCTTGATGGCAAATAGGCAAAGCCCGTCACAACCGACGAAACACCGATTGCAATCGAAATAGGCGTTCCAAGGGCAAGAAGGCCGAAAAACAGCGCAAACAGCACGATTGCCGCACCCGCAGGATCAAGCATGAAATCAATAATCACATCCATTTCAAACTGTCTCCTGCACTTCCTCAACCGGTGCCAGTTGGCCCAGACCGATCAGAATAATATTAAGGGCCTGCAACAGAATGATCAGGCCCGCCGACACCGGAACCGCAAGGTAAACCATCCCCATCGGGATCTGCATGATCGGCGAAAGCTGCGCCATTGCCGACATGCTCGCCCCCCAGCCACCGATCAGCATCGTAAAGCTGGCAAATGCGATGGAAATAAGCCCGTTCAGCATCGCCAGCCCTTTGCGCCACCACATCGGCCCCAGAAAAACCAGCAGATCAAGCGACAGATGTTTACGGCTGCCAAAACAGTAAGCCGACCCCAGAAGCGCCATCCAGATCATCGTAAATCGAAGCGTTTCTTCCGTGAACAAGGCAGGCGTTGCCAGCACATAGCGGGTGAAAACCTGCCACAGCATCAGGACCACCATGCAGCACAGCGTGATTGAAATAATCACCAGCAGCAGGCGCTCAATACCATGCTTGAGAGATTGCAACACTTCGCGTTTCCTCCGTCGAAGTTGCCTGGCGCAGACAGGCATTCTTTTTATTTCGATTATCCCCAGACCATGCGATGTGAAAACAATATCTGCAATCTGAAAATTATTTTCATAAACATTTCAGAACCGGGCTTACACGTTAAAGCAGGGTGATGCAACCGGCGCTGCGCAGCCAAACTGCGCTCCATCACATTCAAAAGATTACCAAACCCGGACAAATCTCTGACCTCAAAGATATTGGCGCGCAATCTGTCCCAAACGTGAATGCCGACGCCCCTTTCGCGCGGTTTCCTCATGTTTGCTTGGCCGCCCGCGAATGAAAATTTATTACATATGGAAATTTTATTTTCACAATGACAGTTTTATCCACATGTCATCGATGAAATGCGGTGACATTTTCGTCACCGCCAATCGGGCGGAAAAAAATCCAAGGGAGGAAAACAATGAAATATCAGAAACTTGCCTTGACCTTAACTGCAATCGCCACTCTTGCGGTCGGCCAGGCAGAGGCCAAAACACGTTTGACTCTGGCCAATTCGCTGTCGGCGGACCACCCGACCAGCACCGCCCTGCAACAATTTGCTGATGAAGTCAAAGAACGCACAGACGGCGAAGTTACCATTCAGCTGTTCTTAAATGCGGTTCTGGGGTCCGAGCGCGAAGTCCTCGAACAGCTTCAGAACGGTGCGGTTGACATGACCCGTGTGAGCGCAGGCAACCTCGAAAACTTTGACCCGGTATTCAAGGCATTCACCCTGCCTTATATCTTCAAGGGCGAAGACCATTTCTATCGCGTCATGACCGGACCGGTCGCAGACGAAGTCTATAACACCACAGAAGGCAGCGGCTTTGTCGGCCTGACCTTCTTCGACAGCGGCGCACGTTCGTTCTATACCACCGATAAACCGATCAATACGCCAGAAGACCTTGCTGGCCAGAAAATCCGGGTTCTGAACTCCAACAGCTCGATCCGCATGGTCGAAATGATGGGGGGCTCCCCGACACCGATGCCCTACGCCGAAATCTATACGGCCCTGCAAATGGGCGTGATTGATGGTGCGGAAAACAACGTCACGGCTTTGACCATCGGTCGTCACGGCGAAGTCGCCAAATTCTATTCGCAGGACGAACATCTTCGCATTCCGGACTTCCTGGTGATCTCCAACGCGGCGGCAAAAAAACTCACCGACGAACAGAACGCCATCGTCAAGGAAGCTGCTCTAAACGCGACTGAATCCTTCCGTGCGCTTTGGGATCAGGCCGTCAAGGATTCAACCGCCGAAGCAGAAAAGATGGGGGTGACCTTTGTCTCCCCGGATCAGGCCCCCTTCCGCGAAAAAGTCATGCCGCTGCTTGACGAGTATCGCAACGATCCGGATTTCGGCGGTCTTCTGACCCAGATTCTCGAAACCGAATAATTTTCCGCTCCGCGCCACCAAATTCCTTCAGAAAAAACAGCGAGACATAATAATGGGAACCGATACCGTCAGCCTTCACCACGAATTGAAAGAGAAAATCTCTCAGATAGTGACAGGCTTACGTAACCTGCGAGACGAAGGACAATTCAACGAGCCGAACCTTGATGGAACGGCAGGTGATTATGTCAGTTTCGATAGTTGGGAATGGCCACAGGGTGTCGGTCTGTACGGAATTGCACAACTCTGGCTCCAGACCGGAGACGCGGAAGCGCGGAGCATTCTGGAAAATTGGTACGAAAAACAGCTTTCCCGGGGCCTGCCGCCCCAGAATGTGAACACGACAGCCCCCATGCTGGCCCTGTCCATTCTGTGGCAGCAGACCCGGGATCCTCGATGGGAACCTGTTCTTGACGATTGGGCAAACCGCCTGATCGCAGAAGCCCCGCGCACCACGTCCGGCGGGTTCCAGCACGATGTTTCAGACAAGATCAATAACGGCGAACTGTGGGACGATACCCTGTTCATGCTCGCCCTGTTTCTGGCATCCTACGGTCAGGCTTCCGGCCGAAAAGACCTGATCGACGAAGCCAAATTCCAGTTTCTGGTCCACACCCACTATCTTTGCGAACCCGAAACCGGCCTGTGGTTTCATGGCTGGACCTTCGATGGAAATCACAATTTCGCCCGTGCGCGCTGGGCGCGCGGCAATTCATGGATTTCGGCAGGAATACTTGATCTGATTGATCTTGCCGATCTTGATGCCGCCACACGCCGCTATCTGCTGTGGGTTGTCAAGGCACAGCTATCAAGCCTGATCGACTATCAGACCACGAACGGCACATGGCACACACTGGTCGATGATCCGACCTCTTACGAGGAAATCTCGGCAACCTCTGCAATCGGTTATGCGCTGCTCAAAGGATATCGGCTGGGCCTTGGCCCCGAAAGCTGGAAAACGGCCGGTCAAAAGGCTCTGCATGCCGTGCTCGGCAACATCGACAGTAATGGCGTCGTGCAACAGGTTTCCTACGGTACCCGCATGGGCCATGACCTTGAATTCTACAAGAACATCCCCCTGCACCCCACCGGCTATGGCCAATCCATGGCGCTTCTGTGCCTCGTCGAAGCACTCAATCACATTGTCGAATAGAATTGCGCTTCAACTGAAGTTTCGAAAGCCCCTGTCCGCATTGCGGCAGGGGCTCTTTTATAAGTTTTCAGCGAATCCTATCTACCAAGACCGAACCAAAATCACGACAAGACAATGATCCGGCAAGGTCTGCTGTTCGCGTGTCCGGACTTTTGAGCATTTCGGAAATTGCCTTATCCAGCCTGTTTGCAGCCTGCTGCAAATCGCTGCGACCGGTTTCTGCGCCCTTCCAATCCAGAAGCAGAACGGTCGACAGCAAAAGCGATACGGGGTTGGCGATATTCTTGCCTGCAATATCGGGGGCTGAACCATGCGATGCCTGCGCAATCGCATTTTCATCCCCGACATTAAGCGACCCGGAAAGCCCAAGCCCACCGGCCAGCTCCGCCGCCTCATTCGAAAGGATGTCGCCAAACATGTTGGTCGTTACAATCACGTCAAACGCATCTGGCGTTCTGACCAGAAGTGATGCCATCGCATCAACATGTTCTTCGCGAACCGCAAGTCCGCCCTGCTCGGCTGCTGCTTTCTCTGCTTCGGATAAAAACAGACCGTCACTAAGCTTTAAAACATTGGCTTTGTGCACAATGGTCAGATGCCCGCGACGTTTGGCCGCAAGGCGCGCAGCAAATGCCGACACCCGATAACTTCCCTGGCGCGTCACCTTGCGCATCGCCAGCGCAAGATCAGGGGTTGGCATCACCTCGCCGGTGCCCGCATACATGGTGCGATCGGCATAAAAACCTTCTGTGTTCTCACGCACAATCACCAGATCCATATTCCGGGCCAAAGCAGGAAGACCTTCAAACACCTTCGAAGGCCTTACATTGGCATACAGATCAAGATTGATGCGCAATGCCGCAGAAGGATTGATCCCACCCTGATCTGCCGGAGGATAATGCGCGGTATCAACCGGTCCCAGAATGGCCAGATCAGCCTTGCGGGCACGCTCGATCAATTCCGGGGTAATGGTGGCACCGTGTTTTTCCAATGATGCAAATCCGACATCTTCGCTGGTAAATTTTAATCCCAGCGAAAACGAACGATCCAATGCCTCAAGCACATTGCGCGTGACAGCCGTAATTTCCGGTCCGATCCCGTCGCCCGGCAATAAAAGAACATCCACGACCCTAAACCTCCGTCAGAATATTTTCAGGAACAAGAACCCGACCTTCAAACAACCGGCGTGCGGTGCGGATCACCCCGCCGGAAATCACCGAAAGATTTGGCCCCGATCCTTCGATGGTAAGTTCCACCGCAATCATGCCACTTGGATGTTCAATCTGAATCCACTGTTGCGGCAAGGCCTTGAGACTGATCATACCATCAACGATGCTTCCTGAAAGTGATGCGCAACTGGCAACACAAATCGCCCCGGTCACCGCATGGGTCGCATGGCAATTATGCGGCACAAAATAGCGCGATGTAATATCGCCACCTTTTGTCGGCTCGGACAGAATGGCCATTTTCGGCACGACCTTGCCGGTACAATCGCCAAGCCCCATCAGTTCCGATGCTTTGCGGCGCACGGCTTCCATCCGCGCAATCAGTTCTGCATTGCCGTCAAGCTGCGCCTTGGTTTCGTTCCCCGTTATTCCAAGATCGCGGGCGCGAAACATCACCATCGGAACCGCCACATCAATACAGGTCACTTCAAGCCCGTCGATATAGTTGATCGGTTTCCCCGTTGGCAGGAGCCGACCGGTTTTGCTGCCCATGATATCCTTGAACCGCAATATCAGCGGGGACGCAGTCCCGGGCACGCCATCAATCGCCGCATCCCCGCTATAAGTCACCTTTCCGCCGGGTGTCGCGACCAGAACGTCAACCAATGCGCCAACATTTTTATTGTAAATGCGCACCAGCGTTTGATCCCCTGTAACCGGCACCAAACCGGCCTCAATCGCAAACGGGGCAACGGCTGCGGTCATGTTCCCGCAATTCGGATTAACGTCAACCTCTGCCCTGTCGATGGCGACCTGGGCAAACAGGAACTCGACATCTGCATCCGGTCGGCTGGACGGCGCAACAATGCATGATTTGCTGGTTAACGTATCGGCACCGCCAATTCCATCAATCTGACGTTTGTCTGGTGACCCCATCGCCGCAAGCAAAAGACGATCACGCGCGGCAACGTCTTCGGGCAAATCACTGGCCAGAAAGATCGGCCCTTTTGATGTCCCGCCGCGCATCATCACACAGGGAACGGCATGTTGGTCATTCACAATCACGGTATTTTTCATGTCGATCACCCCAGCGGCCAGGGAAGTTCAATCAGGTCCTGAAGCATCCCGGCCGGGAAATCGAGAACCAGTGACCACGCAAGAACACAAAGCCCGCCAATCGCAAGCCCGGTTAAAAGCAACGTCCGAAGCCACGATGCCTTTGCCTTGACCCGAAGGAAGGCCATGAAGAACCCGGTAATCGCAATCAGGAACCCAAACACGGCGGTTGCGGCAACCATTCCGGCAACCCAAAGAACGTAGTGCCAAAGACCTGCGGTCGGCTTCACGTCCTGATGTTCAAGGTCAAATTCATGATCAAAATTGGCCGCATGCGACGGTGGCGATACAATCAATTGCCATATCAAAATCGCCGAAACGACAAACATCACCACCGAAACCGCACCGGTAAAGACACTGCCAAGGAAGGAATGCTGCGTTGCATCCCAAATTCCGAACGCAAAGAACGCCAGAATCACCCCCGCAAACAGGATTTGCGGCCAGCGTTTCGGATTGTGGGAATGGCTGCTTTCTTCTTCTTCAACCGGATTTACCGGGTGTTTGCGCATCCCCATAAGAACGGAAATGACTGTCAGAGCCGCGATAATTACCACACCTGGACGGGTCAGGAATTCCCAGTTGTAGAATTGCAGGGCCTGATAAAGATAGGTTTCCGTGTTGGATGCGAGCACAAAACCAATCAGAAACGCCGGGCGAGGCCAGCCAAAGCGTTTCATCAGCACGCCAAGAACACCAAGCACCAACAAGGCGATCATATCGGAAAGGGAACGCGTCGCCTGAAACGCGGCAAAGCAGATCACCGTAATCATGAACGGCGCAAGGTAACCGTATTTGATTGTCGTCAGGCGCGAGACGAAAGGCGAAATCAGCAATGCACCACCAGCACCAACCACATTGGCAATCGCAAGCGACCAGATGATCGTGTAGGTGATATCAAGATCGCGCCCAACCATTGCAGGACCGGCTTCAAGACCAATCAGGACCATACCGCCAAGGAAAACGGCCATGCTGCCCGATCCGGGAATACCAAACAGCAAGGTGGGAACAAGCCCGCCGCCCTCCTTGGCATTGTTTGCGCTTTCCGGTGCCAGGACACCACGAATATCGCCCTTGCCGAATTGCGATTTGTCTTTTGCGGTCTGGACGACATGGCCATAGGCGATCCAGTCGACAACACTTCCGCCAAGCCCGGGCAGGGCCCCGACAATACTGCCAAGACCGGCACAACGCAGGCACAACCATTTGTGACGGATCATATCCCGAACGCCGTCGCGCCATCCCAGACCAAGGGTGCCCTTATCAGAAATAGATCGATTTTGCCGGCACAGGTCGATGATTTCAGGGAACGCAAACATGCCCAGCCCGACAATGACGAGTGGCAGACCATCCATCAGATAAACAGAGTCAAAGCTCATGCGCAGTTCGCCGGTGGCCGGAGCCGCACCAAGCGCCCCCAGCAGCAAGCCAAGGCCCGCAGCAATCACGCCTTTAGGCAGGCTTTTACCGGCAAGAACGCCGACCATCGACAGGCCAAGAACAGCGAGCATAAAGAGTTCGGCCGAACCAAATGCCAGGATCAGAGGCCGCGCGATCACGACAAAGCCGGTCAGGATAACAGCCCCCACCAGTCCCCCAACCAAGGATGCCGAAAATGCAGCCCCCAGCGCACGGGCACCATGGCCTTTTTTGGCCAAAGGAAAACCATCAAGAACTGTTGCTTGTGATGCACTTGATCCCGGTATCCCCATCAAGACAGATGTAAAGGTATCCGAGGTCGGGATAACAGCAACAAGACCGATCAACATGGCAAGTGCCGAAATCTGGTCCATGCCATAAATGAAAGGTAACAGAAGAGACAGCCCGACAATTCCGCCCAGACCGGGCAGAATGCCGACAATCATGCCCATTCCAACCCCCAGCAAAAGATACATCAGATGGGTTGGCTGCGCGAAATGAGACAGTGCCGTCATCATTGCATCAAGCATCAGGAAACTCCGTCAAAAGACAAAGTTCGCCCGTTCCCTTGAAACGACCAGACAGTCGCAGGGTGAAAAAAGCGGGGTGGACAAGGCCACCCCGATCAGGAAACGGGAGACTTCAGATTTTCAGTTAGAACTGAACCGAATATTTATCGGTCAGCCATTTTTGCACCCACTCACGGGCTTCTTCTGGAACGTTCACAGCCGTGCGGAAAATACGCTCTGCAGGCTCGCCAACGATCTGTTTGTATTCGCCAAGCGTTGCCTGTCGATCCGCGACAAAGCTCTCATCTTGGGTTGCGGCCTGTGCGGCATCACGATAGGCCTGCACGATTTCCTCAGGCGTATCTTTTGGCAGGAAGACCATTTTCTGAGCCGGGAAACCGGCAATGAAAAAGGCCTTGTAAGCATCCCAGGCGGGACCTGAAGGCTTTTCACCCTTCATCATTTCGTATGCTTCCGGGAAACTTGGCAGGTCGGGGAAGGAAGGATCGCGCACGATATTGCCGTCATCGTCGATCGCCCCCCACGAGAACAGCGGAACAGCGCTGCCGATATCAACAAGTGGTGTAACGTTGTTAATAAACGCCGACGAAGTCTGGTAATCGATATTGACTTCGCCACGCTCAAAGGCAAGACGACCGGCCCCGCGGCCTTTCATGCCAAACACGGCATCGACATCAAGTCCCAGCAGTTCAAACGCTAGCAACGGAACCAGATCAAGGGACGTCGCGCCCTGACTACCATAACGCAACTTGACGGTTTCAAGTGCTTTCATGTCAGCAGCCGACTTAAGACCCAGATCCGAATTCACATAAACAACACCACCCGTCGGCGAAGCCAAAACCACGCGCCAGTCACGCATTTCATATTGCACGCGTTTGTCGCGCAACAGATACGGAAACTGGGTTGAGCCGGAAGTTCCGATAGCGGTCAATCCATCAGGTTTGGCGCGGGCTTCAAACTGGTTCGCCCCCGAAGTCGAACCGCCGCCCGGAATGTTCTTGACGACAACGGTCGGGTTTCCCGGCAGAAAGACGCTGAAATACGGTGCCCAGAACCGGCCCCAGGTATCAGTCCCCCCACCTTCACCGAACGGAATAATCAGTTCGACACGATCCCCGGCAAAGTCGGCATCCTGTGCGGTTGCTGTACCGGCAAAGCCAAAAGCAATTGCCGCAGCCGCACATGCGGTTTTGAATGATTGATTAACGGTTTTTCCCCATGACATTGGGCTTTCCCTCCATAACGGTTGTTTTCTCTCGAACGGAAGGAAGAAGCGCGTGACGCACAGACATGCATCAAGTGTCGATTTCCTCCCATTCAGGCTTTCGGCTGTTATTGTTCTTCTGACCGGTCGTTGCCGGGAGTGCCGTTTGCCTATGACGCAAAATCTAAACGAAAAAGCTGTCAGTTTGCTGTCTAGGGTCAAATTTTTCATTTTAGAAGTCGTTTTCGGTGTTATTTAGGCATAATGCGTATCCTGATCGTAGAAGATAACCTTGTTCTGGCTGACAAAATCGCTGCTGCCCTGCGGCAGACCGATCATGCTGTCGATCTGGTTCATGATGGCGAAGATGCTCTTCGACTTGTTCTGCAAGAAACCTTCGACCTTCTGATTCTCGATTTGTCGCTTCCGGGACTGGACGGGATTGAAATTCTGAAAACCGTGCGCGCGCGCAAAATCAATTTGCCCGTCATGATCCTGACCGCACGCGGCAATCTGGATGAACGTGTCGCTGGTCTGGATGCCGGGGCAGACGATTATATGGTCAAACCGTTCGAGCTGTCGGAACTCGAAGCCCGGGCACGTGCCCTTTTGCGGCGCAATATCGGGCAGCGTAATCCCGCCATCACGGTTGGAAAACTGACATTCAATTCGGTCGACCGGTCCGTCACGATTGATGGACAGCCCGTTTCGCTAACACCGCGCGAACGTGGTGTGCTGGAAATCCTGCTGCTGAACGTAAGCCAGGTGATCAGCAAGGAAAAAATCGCCCTGCATCTGTTCGGTTTTGATGATGAGGCCAGCGTAAAATCCATCGAACTTTACATCAGTCGCCTGCGCAAAAAAATTGCATTAGGTGATGTCGAAGTCCGGACTATTCGCGGACTTGGCTATATGATTGACGAATGACCGAAAACGCTACCGCCATATCAACATCATTGCGCGCAAGGCTCCTGCGCTGGCTTTTGCTGCCTGGATTAATGCTGGCATTCGGGCTGCTGGCCAAAAACTATCTGACCGTTAGCGAAATGGCCAATCGTATTCAGGACCGGCTTCTGGTTGCACTGGCGGTAACGATTTCCGAACATGCAATCAATTCAAGGGGCGATTTGCTATCGCGTGATATCGAGCTGCTGCTCGAGCAATTCACCCGCGAAAACACATATTACCGCGTACAGGGTCCGGACGGGGCGTTTGTGACGGGGGATTCTGGTCTGCCGCGACTGCCCGCTGGCATTACTCTGGAACCGGGTGTCCCCCATTTCTATAACGCACACTATCGCAACGAGGACGTACGCGCGGTAACCATGAAATATCTGGTTTCCAATCCGTCGTCGAACATCTATGGCTGGGTCACCATTGATGTCAGCCAGACCCGTCGTGAACGCGACAATCTGATTTATGACGAACTTCTGGGATCGACCACTGATTTTCTGGTTCTGATGTTTCTCGGCGGCGTTTTCGCGTGGATCGGCGTTTCACGCGGACTTGCCCCCCTAAGACGCCTTCAACAGGCAATCCGCCGCAGATCAACTGATGATTTGCGGCCAATTCGCCATGCCATGCCCAAGGAGGTCACCGAGGTCGTCAGATCTCTAAATGCACTTTTGGCGCGTCTGGAAAGCTCAATAACCGCCAATCAGCGTTTCATCGCCGATGCATCACACCAGCTACGTACCCCGCTTGCGACAGTACAGGCCGAAGCCGAATGGGCTTTGCGCAATGCCAGCGACCAACAAGACCGTCAAGCTCTTGAACGTATCGTCAGTCAAACCCGTCAGACCGCCAGACTTGCCAACCAGCTTCTGAACCTCGCGCGGGTGTCACCGGAAGGCCGAAAGGCTGTCCGCTACGAGAAGACCGACCTCTTGGCCCTTGCCGCCTCGGTGACATCCGGGATGGTTCGTCATGCCATCCGCCACAATATTGATCTTGGCTTCGACGATCAAAGCGAGGGCATGAGCTGTGAAATTGAAACAGGAAACGAGGTTCTGCTTCAGGAAATGCTTTGCAACCTGATCGAGAATGCAATCGTCTATGGCAATCCCGGTACGATTGTGACGGTGCGCGTCATTGGTCGCGGCGTTGCAGTAGGTCCGGTTCTGGAGGTTGAAGACAACGGCCCCGGTATCCCGGAAAAAGACCGCGATACGGTTCTGGAACGGTTCGTGCGCCTTGATGAGCAAAACGGACAAGGATGTGGCCTTGGACTGGCTATTGTCAAAGAAGTTGCCAACGCACATCAGGCCGTTATGTCCCTTGAAGACGGCAAAGACGGTGTCGGCCTCAAGGTGCGGATTGCATTCCCGCGCTAACCGGTTTTATCTGTCTCGTTGCAGACAAAAGACCGGCACGTCGTGCGCCGGTCTTTTGTCTTTTGACGTTCAGGCCGCTTTCTTGTCCGAACAAACGCCGACCACCTGCTTGTGATCGTTCTTTTCGACCGCAAACACAATCAGCGCGATCAGGCGATAAAAACCATGCACAAACTTGCCATATGGCATGGACAGAAACAGCGTCATCACAACACCAAGATGGATGCTTAACATCACCCCGACATATTGCGTATCACGCACAAACATCAGGCAAAGTCCGGTCAGACTTGTCAAAAACAGCAGAACCAGAAAACTGACATCCATACCCTTGTTCGTTTTGCCTTTCGGGGCGGCATCTGCCCTGGCCTTCAGGATCAGCAGCCCCGCAGGCCCCACAATAAGACCAAAACCTCCCAGAATGCCAAACAGTTTGGGCAGGCTCAAATACCCGTAAGGTGCGGGAAGATCGAAGCCATAATGCAAGACCGTGGCCGACGATGTGGCAGCAAAGCACAGCATGAAGCCCCAGAATGTCATCTGATGGAACCACCGCCTTGCCATGGAAGGCGTTTCGCTTGGATACGAGCACCCCTGCCCGTTGCCACCATCCAGATATTTCAGCGAAAGAGCATCTTTGATCCCCTGCATGACGCGGGGATAATCAAGCCTGAAAGGACTTGGCAAATTCATTGTCCGCCAGAATTTGACTATCGAAACCAGCAGCGCAAGCAGCACAAATCCACCGACCGCACCAAACATTGCGGCCAGGACATCATGCGAAATCACGCCGTAAAATGCGTTGTCGTGCGCTGAAAAGAAATCATCCCCGGTTAGAATGGCCGTTCCGCCCAGAAAAAGCGTGATCACAACGATTGACAGAAAACTGACCCAAAGACCGTTATTGGCAAACAGCTTGCCCATAAAGCCCGGCCACGCATAAACGCCGTAGTTTTCCTGCCTGAGCTCCGCCATCGCGGCCGGAACGTTAAGCTGAAATTCGTGTGGCGGCGCATATTGGCAATTGTGATAACAGGCCCCGCAGTTATGGCAAAGGTTTGCAAGATAATCGAGCGTATCGGAATTGAATTCCAGCCGCAGTTCCATCGCTTGGAAAACGGCGCAATGTCCCTCGCAATAACGGCAGGCATTGCAGATCGACATCACGCGGGCGGCTTCGGTTGTTTTATCGGTGGAGCGCATAATCGGCAGCCTCCCTTCCTGCAATTCGTCCAAACACATTTCCAATCGTCATGCCAATCCCGGCAAGATATCCTTGGCCCAGAACGTTTCCGGCCATAATTTCACCCGCAGCAAAGATGTTCGGGCTTTCGGTCCCGTCGGCCATCTGCATCTGCGCCTTTTCGCTGACTTCCACCCCGAGATAGGTGAATGTAATGCCCGGCCGCAGGCAATAGGCGCTATAGGGCGGATGATCGAGTGTCCGCGCCCAGTTGGTCTTGTTCACCACAAGCCCGCTGGTATGAACCCCATCCAGTTCGGTATGATCAAATTTTCCCGGTTGAACCGCCGCGTTATAGTCGGCAACGGTTTTCTCAAGCGTCGCGGGATCCAGACCGATCTTTTGGGCCAATTCGCCAATCGTATCGGCGACCACGGCCGGGAAAACGGGGGGCATAAAGGCACCACGCGCCTTCTGGTCAATAATCACATGGGCCACCTGATCAGGTTGGTCCGCAACAAGACGGCCCCAGATCGCATATCGCTTTGGCCAGAAATCCTCGCCTTCATCATAAAATCGCTCGGCATTCCTGTTCACCACAATGCCAAGCGACACGCAGTCAACCCGCGTGCAGATTCCGCCGTCAAACTTTGGCGCGCGCCCGTCAATTGCCACCGCATGGCACTGATTGGGTTCCCCGATCTGCCGGGCTCCGGCATCAAGCAGCATGCGCAGCAAATCACCACGATTATAGGGCGTCCCCCGGATCAGGAAATTTTCGGCAATGTCGCCCCATGCCTCTTTCAGCCAATCGATATTCGCTTCAAATCCGCCGGCTGCCGCAACAAACGCATTTGCCGAAATGGTGTGATCACCCACCTGAAGGCTTTTAAATCTTCCTTCCGAAATCTCTACGGACGTGACCATCGCATCGTAATGAACTTCAACGCCAAGCTTATCGGCATGCCGATAAAGGGCGTTTAACAGTTGCTTGCCCCCGCCCATGAAGAACGCATTCGTTCGGCCCAAATGCAGCGTTCCGCCAAGTGGCGGCTGAAACTGCACACCGCGCGCCTCAAGCCAGGCAACGGCTTCTGTCGATTGGCGCAGGGTCATGCGGGCGAGTGTTTCGTTGGTTTTCCCCTTGGTCACCCGCATCAGGTCATCCCAGTATTCCGCCTCGTCATAAGTGCCGCTCAAAACCGACAAGGGGCCAATATGCATGGGTCGCAAATTGCGGGTATGGCGGGTATTCCCGCCGCGATGGGTTCTGGGTGCCCCTTCCAGCAGACAGACGCGCGCGCCTTTTTCCGCAGCAACAATCGCGGCAATCAGCCCCGCCTGCCCGCCGCCCGCGACAAGGACATCATAATGATCGGATTCAGTTTTCACGGCGTCTCCACCTCTTTTCGTATTTTAATGGATACTCTTGTATACAATTGTCTCCAACCTTGAGATTTCAGCATGCTTGTGTCAAGTTAAAAACCAGACAGAACAAAGCAGGTGCCTTCTCATGAGCCCAGATTCCGCCGATCACCAGCCCCGCGGGGAAGTTGCCTATCAAAAGCTTCTGGCAGCCATCCAGCATGGCGAACTCAAGCCGGGAACCCGAATCCGCGAGGTGGAAGTTGCTGAAAGGTTTGGAATCAGCCGCACCCCGGTGCGCGATGCCATTCGGCGTCTGGAAAGTGATGGGCTGCTGATCCACATGCCGCGACACGGGGCCGTCATCAAGGAACTCGATCATCGCGAAGTGATTGAGCTGTATGAAATTCGCGAAGTTTTGGAAGGAACAGCCGCCCGCTATGCCGCGCGCCACGCATCAGAGCTTGAAATCGCCGAACTGGAAGATCTCAATGAACTGATGCTGAAAAACGGGCAGGACCCGGTGAAAGTTGCAGAAGCAAACCGGCTGTTTCATCAGGCACTGTATAGAACAGCGAACAATCGCTATCTTATTGATGCACTTAATTCTTTATCGAATTCAATGGCGCTTCTGGGCGGTACGACGCTTCAATATGACGGCCGCCCCGAAAGTGCCTATCAGGAACATAAGAACATTATCGACAGCATCCGGTCCGGCAACGCCGATCAGGCCGATACCGATGCAAGACATCACATCCGAAGCGCTCAAAGGCTGAGGATCAAGCTATTGCGTGAATAAGAGGCGATCTGTTGAACGCTGTTGCAAGGTCACACCACGCGCAACAGATCCGCATAAACACCGTCAAGAGCGACCAGTTGGTCATGACGTCCCTGCTCTGCGATGCGTCCTGCTTTCATCACCACGATCTGGTCCGCATGGCGGATGGTGGACAGCCGGTGCGCGATGGTAATCGTTGTCCGGCCTTTCGACATGTGGTTCAACGCAGACGACATCGCGCGTTCCGTACGTGTATCAAGAGCACTGGTCGCCTCGTCCAGTAAAAGCACAGGCGGGTCGCGCAGGATGGTGCGAGCCAGAACCAAGCGCTGTTTCTCGCCACCGGAAAATCGGTATCCGTCTTCACCAACCAGCGTATCATAGCCCTCAGGCAGCGACGCGATATGGTCGTGAATCTGGGCAATCTTTGCAGCCGCAACCAGTTCGGCCTCGGTCGCGTCCGGTTTTGCGAAGCGCAGGTTCTCTGCCACAGAGGCATGGAACAGATAGGGCTCTTGCGGAACGACCCCCACCATTTCGGACAGCGATTGAAAACTGAGATCGCGCAGATCCACGCCATCAAACCGGATGACACCACTATCCACATCGTAAAGCCGCGCCAGCAAGTATCCCAGTGTCGTCTTGCCCGAACCCGTCGGGCCGACTATCGCGACATTGCTGCCTGCGGGAATCATGAGGCTTATGTCATGCACAGCAGTCGGGCCATCCTCATGGTAGGCAAAACTGACATGCTCCAGCTCTACCTGACCGCGCATGTCCGAACGGTGAATTGTAACGGGTGCCGGTTTTTCGGTGATCTCAACCGGCATGTCCAGATACTCGAAAACCCGGGCAAACAATGCACGTGTTTTTCGTGTATCGCGACCAATTTCCAACAATTGCTCGAAAGGCCACAATAGCTGTTCCTGTAACGCGATCATCGCAACCAGCGTACCGATGGTGGCAGGATTGTCTGTCTGCATCAGCAGCCCCCCCGCCAGCAACGTCATCGCCGGCAGGACGGCCAGCGCAAAGCTGATCAGGGACCACTGCCATTCACCGGCGGTATGAGACTTCACCTCAAGTTTCGCCAGGTCTCCCGATATCCGGGTGAACCGTTTTACAAGATGTGGCCCCCTACCCATCGTGCGGGCAAGGATGACACCCGAGGCCGAAAGCGTTTCCTGCACCGCCACGGACATGTCGGCGGCGCGCGCCTGCTGCTGGTAAGTCAACGCCTCGCGCATACGGGCAACGCGGTTACTGATCAGGATCGTTCCCGGCACCACGAACAGAACAAAAAGAGCCAAACGCCAGTCAAGGATCACGATGGCAATGGCCGTCATGACAACCGCACTGAGCGAACGACCAAGTTCGTTGGCAGTTTCCGTTACCAACGATTGCAGTCCATCGATATCACTGGCGATGCGCGACTGAACCTCGCCCACACGCGTTCCGGTAAAGAACCGCAACGAAAGGCTTTGGAGATGGGTGTAAAGCCGCACCCGCAAGGCATGCAGAACCGCCTGTCCGATACGTGACATGAGGATCACCTGATAGGCACCGACCGCCGCCGAAAGCAGGGCGACGATGACCATACCTCCCACCAGCCCGACAAGCAGTCTGATATCATTGGCGGGCAAAGCTTCGTCAATGATCGCCCGCAACAGGAACGGTCCCGCCAGACCGACCGCTGAGGACATGATCATAAGCAATATGACCGCTGCGATCCGTTTCCGGTAAGGAATGAACAGCGACAATATACGCCGCATGGAAACATGCCGCGCCGCAAGGTCGGTATAGTCGTCGGAATAAGGAAGATGTTTGGACATTGGTACAATCAGACGAGAGGTAACACTTGGCACGGCAGCCGGATTTCGACGGCAAGACCAGGATGATCAGAAGGGAATATCGACGCATCTCCTCCATGCGCCCGGGCAATCGCCCTGACAATTGGCAAGCCCAGGCCGGAACCACCACCGCTACGCCCCCGTGAGTCGTCCGCACGCCAGAACCGCTCGAAGGCACGCGTGCGGCTTTCTTCAGGAAGGCCCGGTCCTGTATCCGTGCAACGGAAAAAGACATACTGTCCTGCCACACCGGTCTCGACATGCACCGTACTTTGCGGCGCGTAACGACAGCAATTTTCCAGAACCGCCACGAAAGCCTGCCTCAATCGCGCGCGGTCAGCACTGACGACGGCGCTGGACAACTGGCGCATTACCGTGATCCCGGCCTTGCTGAAATGATCCTCAAGCGATAGGAGCGCCGCCTCGGCCTCCACCGCCAGATCAAGACGTGAATATTGCAGATCGAGCTGCCCTGCATTGCTCAGCGCCAGTGTCCGCAACTCCTCGACGATGGCCGACAGATCATCCACATGGTTAATCAGGCGACCATACAGTTCCGGACTGGGGGCGAAGGCACCATCCAGCAACCCCTGGAGCCGCCCACGCAGAATGGTCAAAGGCGTTCGCAATTCATGTGCAATGGCCGAGTTAGAATATTTCAACTCGGCCTCGGCGCGTTGCAGTCGCCCTGCCATCTGATTGAAATCGTCAACCAGATCGCTCGCCTCGCCAAAATTGCCCCGGCTCAATGAGGCGCGCGCCGAAAAATCCCCATTCGCCACCTTGCGCGCAGCCGCGGCAACAGATTTCAAAGGATCCACAATCCGTCGTGCAAGAACCCACCCCAACAAAGAGGCGGTTAATATGCCGATCCCCAGAAGAAGGCCCAACGTTACGATATCACCGGTGCGCAGGATGTCGTCGTCGGTGAAATCCGGATAAAGCCATTCATAAATGAAGAAGAAATACGCCGTTAACCCGAAATAAACGACGGTGAAAGCAAGCAATGTAAGCGAAATCATCGCACGAACGATGCGGGAATTCAGATTTCTAGCCATGGGTGTTGTCCAGTCGATAACCGACACCACGGACACCGACGAGCATGCCATCCGCCCCGGCAGCAGCCAGTTTGCGCCGCAGATTGCTGACATGGCTGTCCACTGTCCGATCCAGCGCCTCACCCTCCGGCAGGCACGCATCGACCAGTTCCGAGCGCTCGAACACTCTGCCAATCCTCAAGGCCATATAAGCCAGAATGCGAAATTCGGTTCTGGTAAGGCCGAGCACAACCGGTCCCGCCGCGCTTTCGACCTCCACCCGATAGGCCTGTGGATCAATGGTCAATGGTCCGACGCGCAACATTTGCCCGTCATCACGGGCAATGGTTCGCCGCAAGACCGCCTTAACACGCGCCACAACCTCAAGCGGGTTGAACGGTTTAACGACATAATCGTCTGCACCAATACGTAGCGCCTGCAACTTGTCGAGATCCTCGGCAAGCGCCGTTACCATGATGACGGGCGTGTCACCACGTCGACGGATCGCCGCCAGCACTTCATAACCGTCCTGCCCCGGCAGCTTGATATCCAGCACCACAAGGTCGGGCCGCAAGCGCTGATGATGGGCAAGCCCGACCGTTCCATCACCAGCCGTAACTACCCGGAATCCTTCGCGTGACAGGTAAGTCCCGATGATTTCCGCAATCTCGGGCTCGTCCTCAATGATGAGAATCAAGGCATTGTTCATGGACATGTTTTCGATCTTTGGCTTTTCACCCAAAAGGATTCATTTGATTGAGGCGCATCTCACCCCAGGTTATTCACAACCGATTGAAAGTACCATCATGCATCTGCCAGCAATGCCGGCATCGGAGTTCCGGGATAACACTCAACGATTACTCCTCCCGCGTCGAGGGCAGGTTAAGATTTTGTCGAGGTTTTGTGGAGATGTTCGGCAACAGGAACTCCAGTGTAACGGGCTCAAGAGGCGGTCCGATAATTTATCTGTATCAAAGAGCGCACTTCATCATTGTGCTGCCGCAACCTCTTCATCAGCGATTGCAGTACTTCCGCCAAGCGCGCGGTAAAGCATTGATTCATTGACAAACTGTGCGAGCCGCACATCGGCAAGAACCACTTCGGCAGAACGACGGCGTTCCTGCGCATCAAGCCAGATGCGCAGGGTGGTCGCACCGGCCCGATAACGTGTCTCGGTCAGTTTCTCGACTTCCAGCGCGGCCATATAGGCATTATCAAGTCGGCGTGACTGCTCGCCATAGCTGGCACGCGCACCAAGCGCATTGGCCACATCGGCAAACGCGTTCAGCAAAGTTTTGCGAAATGCGGTGACGGCCTCTTCATAATGGGTCTCTGAAACCGCAATCGTCAAACTCATATCCTTCAGGTTAAGGAATGAGAGGACAGCACCTGCTCCCAGGGTTGCGACCGGGTTGGAGACGAAGGAAATCAGCTGATCGCTGCTGGTCCCCAACCCACCGGTAAGCGAGATCCCCGGATAGAAGCTGGTCCGCGTCGCGTCCACACTCTTTAACGTCCCCCGCAACCGCGCTTCTGCTGCACGAAGATCAGGACGGCGGGCAAGCAGATCGGCGGGCAACCCTGCTGCAAGCTCCGGAAACTTCTTTCGCGGCAGGCTCTGCGGTTCTGGAACCGGGTTTGGCGCACCGTTCAAAAGGACCGTAAGCACATTGCGCAGAACAAGGCGGGCCTGCTGCAACTCCGCTACTCGCGCCGCCTGAGTCTCGACAGCTTGTTCACTTTCTCTAAGTTCCAGATCGGAAACATCCCCGACTTCTGCCTGCTTCCGCACGAGATCCTGAATTTGCTCTACATAATCAAGGCTGTTTATAGCCGATGCAACCGACTCATTGGCATGGGCGATACGGAAATAGGTTTCGATCGTCATGCCGATGACTGCCAGGCGCGCCGCTTCGTAATCCTCGGCAGTTGCCTCCGCCTCGAAGCTTGTGCTGTCGCGCTGTGCCGCCAGTTTTCCCCACAAGTCGACTTCATAGGAAACACCGATTGTTGCAGACGAAGATGCTGCCGAAGTCGTACTTCCTTCAAGAGGCCGGCTCTTCGAAGTGTTAAGAGCCCCGCTCAACTTCGGGAACAGGGCATTTGCCGCAAGGTCCGCTTGCAGGCGCGCTCTGCGCGCACGAACGGTCGCAGCGAAAATGTCGTTGTTGCGACTGACCACTTCGCTGATCAGGGTGGTAAGTCCGGAATCTCCGAATGCAATCCACCACTGATCTGCACTCGCATTCGCCGTATCTGCGGCACCCGAAGCAGACCATGTCGGTCCCTCCGGCAGATCAGGGCGCAGATAGTCTGTCGACGGGCTGGAGCAACCGGCAAGGACAACAAACAGGCAAGGAACAATCAATCTGACAAAAACCATGACTACTCTCTGGAAAGCGCAACGACCGGATCAAGCCGCGAGGCATTGCGTGCAGGCAGAAAACCGAAAACAAGGCCGATGAGAAGTGCGACCAGACAGGCGGAAAGGATGGCATCGATCGAAATGATCATCGGGAATGAACTGCCCTGCCCCCCAAACGCAGCAGCCGCGCCAAGCGCCACTCCGACGCCAAGCAGAGATCCGGCAATGCAAATCGTGACAGCTTCAATCAGAAACTGAAGCATGATGTCGATACGCCGTGCGCCGACCGCCATGCGCAGGCCGATCTCGCGGGTACGCTCGGTGACGGAAACCAGCATGATGTTCATAACGCCGATCCCACCAACGATCAGCGAAATGACCGCGACCGAAGAAATCAGCAGCGTCATCGTCCGCGACGTCTTCTCCATGATCCGGCGCAACTGGTCACTGTTGAAGACAAAAAAGTCCTGTATACCGTGACGGCGTGTCATCAGACCGACAATCGCGCGTTCGGCAACAATCGTGTCAACATTGTCAGATATGCGAACGGTCAGCCCGGCAAGGCTCGTTGCCGCCCCAAGCAGCCTGCCGGCCACGGCAGTATAGGGAAGGTATATTTGCAGGGTTTTGCCCGACATGCCGGAACGCTGGGCCACCGTGCCGATGATGACCACCGGCACGCGATCGATCATGATGATCTTGCCAAGCGGAGATTCACTACCCGGAAAAAGCGTAGTTGCGGCTCTGTCGTCTATCACGGCCTCCTGACGACGCTCGGCGATACTGTCAGCCGTGAAGCCGTTGCCCTGCACGATCTTGAGGCCGTTTACCCGAAAATAATCCTCACCGACACCGTCAACGTTGGCCGACATGGAAGTGCTGCCGAACCGAATGCGCGCACTCGTCGACACCAGTGGCGTAACGCTGTCGATATAGTTTTGCGCAGACAAAGCCTCGGCGTCAGATACAACCAGCGTCCTGATGCTGTCGGCGCGCTCGTCGTCCCAACCCTGCCCGGGATAAATGGAAAGTGTACTGGCACCAAGTTCGCTGATCTCGGCAAGGACCCGCTGGCGTGTCCCTTCGCCCAGACCGACGACGGAAACCACGGCAGCAATGCCAATGATGATCCCCAGCATGGTCAGGAATGTGCGGACCCGATGAGCCGCCATCGAGCGCAACGCCATGGGAAAAGCTTCTGCAAACCGTCGATGGAAACCTGCCAGCACGCCAACAGACCCGGAACGTGCAAAGGAAGGTAAGGGAGCACCAACCAGAGGTTCGCGGCATCGCTGGTCAGACAGAATCAGACCGTCACGGACTTCGATGATGCGATCAGCGTGGGCCGCGACCTCCATATCGTGGGTGACGATAATGACCGTATGGCCGTCCCGATGAAGCTCCTTGAGAATCTCAAGCACGGTTTCACCACTTCTGCTGTCAAGCGCTCCGGTCGGCTCGTCGGCAAGGATGATACGCCCACCATTCATAAGCGCGCGAGCAATCGACACCCGCTGCTGCTGACCGCCGGAAAGCTGACCTGGACGGTGATCGACGCGCTCGCCAAGGCCGAGACGCTCCAGAAGTGACCGGGCCCGCTCGCGCCGGGAGGCGGTATCAAGGCCTGCATAAACGGCTGGCATCGCGACATTGTCAGTCGAGTTGAGCGTGCCGAGCAAATGATAGCGTTGGAAGATGAAGCCGAAATGCTCCCTTCGCAACGCTGCCAGTTCGTCTGCGCTCAAACCGGCAACACTGCGACCGCCGACACGGTAATCGCCCGCAGTCGGCTGATCAAGGCAGCCAAGAATATTCATGAGCGTCGACTTGCCCGATCCGCTTGCGCCCACAATCGCGACAAGTTCACCACTGTCGATATGAAGATTGATCCCCGCAAGCGCGGAAATCGTCTCTTCGCCCGTCTGAAACAGGCGTGTGACGTTCTCTATTTCCAGTAAAGCGCTCACATCATCTCCATAGCGTTAGAGTCCGATGCCTGACCATCAGCCGGAATGACAACCTCCTCGCCGACCTGCAGGCCATCGATCACTTGCGCCTTGATCCGGTCAGTCAGTCCTATTGTGACAAGGCGCTCCGAAATTTCGCCAGAAGAGGAGCGGACACTAAGGCGATAGCGACCGTTCTGATCGCGCTCGGTCAACGCTGACCATGGCACCAGCGGCACGTCCTCTGCCTGCCCCACCACAATGGTCACCAGAGTAGTCATCATGGGTCGCAGTCGGCCATCAGGATTGGGCGTTGTGAATATTCCGTTGAAATAAACAGCCTGTGTTGCCTGCCCTGCGGTTGTGGAGGCCGTCGTTGATTCTGTCGCGATTGATGTCGGGGCGGGCGCAATCTGCTCCAATCTGCCGACCGTCGGAAGATGGGTTTCGCCCATGATCGTGAAACGCACGATCTGGCCGGGTTTTACGCGGGTAATATCGGCTTCTGATATTCTTACCTTAACCTGCATGACGTTGAGCTCGGCCAGCACAATGATCGTCGGCACGGCCAGATTGGAGTTCAGTGTTTGGCCAGCCTTGGTAACGACCGCAACCACAACCCCATCCATCGGCGCGGTAACCTTCGTGTAGCCAAGGTTGGCTTTCGCGTTCTCGACCTCCACTGTGGCTTGGGCAATCTGCGCGTCCAACGCCTCTATATCCGCCGTCAGGACTTTGAACGCCGCCTCCGCCGTCTCAAGCTCGGCGACTGACGCCGCACGCTGACGGGCCATGCTCTTCTGTCTGTCATAGGCTTGCTCAGCCCGCCTGAGTTCAAAACCACGCGCCTTGCGCTGCGCCTTCACATTGGCAAGTGCCGCCTCTGCGATGCGAAGAGCATATGCCTGTGCCGTCGGGTCAATCTCGGCGATCAGATCCCCGGCCTTGATTTTCTGACCCAGTTCAACATGCAAGGTTTTCAACTGACCAGAAACCTGCGCACCGACACTGACGATCCGGGCAGGTTCGAGTTCACCATTGGCAAGAACCGTTTCCTCGATTGTGCCGAGCGAAACAAACTCGGTAAGCACGGATGCCTGCGGCTCTTCCTCAAGAACACCGCTGGCCGACGCCATTGCCACCAGCGCCACCGCAATTACGCCTGCGATGATCAGAGTTCGACCAATGCTATTTGACAGTTTCATTGTTGTTTTTACCAACCGACATTTATTGACCAGAAAAGAAGATCGTCGCTCAATCGGGTTCACTCTCGCCCCGAGACGACTGATCTCGATAACCCCGCCATATCAGCCAGATGGTTAGCCGTGGGCGGGTCGTTTGCGAGTTTTGAAAAAATCCCCGTGAACATGATTGCTTTCTTCAAGCACCATCTCACGCCGCAATGAAAGTTGGGTGCAGGTTATGTGGAGATCGCGTGGACGCGCGCGTCTCCTCGCCCAGCTGCCCCGTAATCCAGGACCCAAATGACAAAACCCCGCCAATAGGCAGGGTTTTGTCATTTGGATGCGACGGCAGGCATCCTATTGCTATCTAGCTAGTGATCTGATGCCTCTGATTTAGTTAGAGAATACGTCTCCAACTGACATCCAGTCCCCCGCTCCATACCGATGAAGCCCGGACGCACCTCGGGCGCAAGGCCCCCACCTGTCCACCAACGACGGGTCTTGGCCCGCGGCTGCCATTGCTGCCACTCCCGGCAGTTTCACCTTATCCCTTCCCCAAAAAACGCACCTCTCCCGTCATGACAAATGATCGGGTTAGCCCTCTTAGTTCTCTTGCTCCTCCGGCAGAATGCCGCCGTAAAGGCTCCGCCATCCGCCGCCCTGTCCATATCCGTGTCTATGTCTTTGCCACTGCATCCTGATCACCTCTTTCATCCGGCCCCAAACGCAAAAACCCGCGAGGCACAAGGCCTCGCGGGTTTCGGTCCGGGTGCTTTTTTCCCGTTGACTTGTCTCTTATGCCACAAATAAAAGAACAAATCAAGAACTTTTTTTTTAAAACACATACATATGTTAAATCGGGTTTCGAAGCAGCAAAAGTGGCACGACAAGCAACGCTGAACAGGCAGCAAGATCACCTAAATCGGATGTACTGTATTTGCCTTCTTCATGCAGGATA